>CALPOI020000155.1 GCA_943325145.2 Candidatus Planktophila lacus
AAGGAAGGTAAAATATTTTTAAAACTCAAAAAAGCATAAATACCACCGACAAGAACTAATGGTAATATTATTTTCAAAATGATTTTCATAAACTATATTTAATTAATTAATACTTCGTTAAAGCCTGACATTCTCAACCAATTCTCTAAGAATTTTTTAGATTTCTTTGCGGCTTCGTCTTCTAATTTCATTTCACTGATTTTTTCCTTAATGCTCTTTTCACCCATTATTTGAATCTTCTCAAGCTCTTTGTTGGAAAATTGACTTCTCATTGCACCCAAATCAGTAAAAACAACTTTGATGTCTTTAGATGGAATATTTATTGAAATTATTTTTCCTTTAGGCAAAGTAAGATTCACTTTTTTACTTACTTTATCAACTGAATTGATTTTAATTGTACTAAAATCTACACCTGCTTTTACATAAGCCTTAGAACTAATTAATATCTTTCTAGCACCTACTTTAAACCAAGTAGCTTCATCCTCCGCTTTAATAATTTTAGAAAACTGAAATTCGACAGTTCCTAAATCTGACATCTGAGACAATTTATTGATCACCTTGTTGGCATCAAATTCATCGCTTTTTGAGGTACAAGAAAATAATCCAGGGAATATTAAAGCTAAAATAACTCCGTAAATTAAATTTTTCTTTGATAAATATCTATTCATAGTTTTAATTTAAAATTTGAAATATAAACAAAAATATAATTAAACTTTGATTAATTGACATTTAACCATACTTTTTTGATTGCTCCTAAAAAATAAAGTGAATAATTTATGCTAGCGAGTAACTAAAATAAAGAGTTAAACTATACTCTAGGGTAATTCTAAGATAATTACTAATATCTTCATTTGAAACTATATTTAGAAGATAGATTTGCTAACTACCTATTCTGCATGTACTCTTCATTTCGTTTGCGGTCATCTTCGGTACCGAAACTTTCGCAAGAAGAATTTTTAGGCTTGTCAAATAAATAAATGAATTTCAAACGAAAAATTGCTGGTCTGTACTGACTCGAATACCAATAGGTTCTTGGATTTCCTTTGTCCCATTCATAAATTCCAAAGATTGGTAGTTGCATGGTAGGAACTAAATAACTTCCTCGTTTGATTCTGAAACCAATACCTAATGAATAATGAAGTTGCGCGAAGAATTGTTTAGAAAATCTAAAAGGCGCAGCATTCTTATCCGCAGCAATTTCCTCGAATGAATAACCTTCATTGTAATCGTACGAATTACTCCCTAATAATCTAAAATCAAGATTTAAACCTAATCCATTGTCAAAAAAGGTACTTGTTTTAGGAATGTATAATTGATGGTGTAAAGTTCCTCTTGCTGCTATATTACCTAGATAAGTAGAACCACTGCCGATGATTGCTCTCGATAAATCAGTGATTTTAGAAGTAGTTTCTTCTACGCCATACAGATTAAATCCAATACCCCAATCAATGTATTTCACAATTTTACCGAACTTAAATCTCGGAGGTTTCATATTAAACGTAGCTGTACCAATATCGATTCCAATACCTAATTTGCCGGAAGGAGTAAAAACATAACGATTTCTTCCACCTGGTCCTTCAAAAAAAGTGGAATCTTTTTCAAACATGTAAGTAGGACCAATTCCTATTTGGAGTCCAGTATTACTCAATGCACGATTATCTTGCGCTCCATTACCAAAAAAATCAGATTTCTTATTCCCCATACTGAACTTTCTTTGCCCGTATGTAAGAGCTAAACAACCAAGAAAGAGGCAGGTAAACAAATATTTCATAACTTTTTTGTTTAAATTATTGGAGCTAAATTATTAAAATAGCACCGGAATTAAGGTATCGTGACAAAATAAAAATGTCTAATTACGATTTTAACATAATTAGACATTTAGAATAAATTAAGTTTTTACTAGTTGTTCACTAAGGACAATAACTTATCCATGACCTCAGGTGCATCCCAATTTTCATGAATATTGTCCATTTTTAATATTTCAGCCATTAATTCGTCCTGTACTTTCCCGTTTTTAATCGCTTGACTGTAAGGAATATGACTAAATGTAACTTGGGAGTACAATGGAATCCATTTTTCAGGATACAATTTACTGAATTTTGCTTCAATTTTCTTTTGCAGTAGAAAGTTTGGATCCGCTGTTAAATCACGCATTTCAACATAATTCTGTAATGCTAAATCCAAAATTGCATTTCCTTCAGGCACACGACGTTCAGAAAATCGTCCTAATAAACCGTCCCAATTTCCATTTGCTTCTTCGTGCATTTCATGGAATACTGTGCAATCTTCAAAAGCACAATTCATTCCTTGACCATAAAATGGTACAATGGCATGAGCAGCATCACCAATCAATACAACATCTTCTTTATAATTCCAAGGAGTACAACGCACCATGATCAACGTTGATGTAGGATTTCCGAAGTAATCGTCTAACAATGTTGGCATCATTTCAACGGCATCTGGAAAAGTTTTATCAAAAAATGCAGCAACTTGTTCTCTCGTTTGTAAACTATCAAAAGATGTTTCACCCTTCATTGGAAAGAACAATGTACACGTGAAACTTCCGTCCAAATTTGCCAAAGCAATCATCATAAATTCGCCACGTGGCCAAATATGTAAACAATTTTTATCTAATTTGTGTGTTCCGTCTTCATTCGCTGGAATCACTAATTCTTTGTATCCGTGATCCAGGTATTTTTGAGAATAATCAAACATACTACTTTTTTGCATACGCATTCTCACTGCTGAAAACGCTCCATCTGTTGCAAATACTTTGTCTACTTGGTGTTTTTCTCTTTCCCCTGTCTCAGAGTTATCAAATGTCAACGTGTTGGTAGCTAAATCGATATCGTTGCATTTTCTGTTGAAATGATAAGCAATCGATGGGTATTGATCTGCCAAATTCATTAATTTTTGGTTCAAACCACCACGAGAAACAGAATAAATAGCTTCGTCTTCTTTTCCGTAAGGTTGGTATGTCAATGTTCCGTCCAATGCATGCATGCAACGTTTGTACATCGGAATAGCAATTTCGCGAATATCTTCAGCAATTCCTGCCAATTCCAACGCTTTCCAACCTCTGTGAGACAATGCCAAATTAATTGATTTTCCTGCAATCAACTTTGCTTTACGTAAATCTGGACGTCGTTCAAAAACTGAGACTTCGTATCCTTTTTTCGCCATCAAAATGGCTTGTAAACTACCTGCTAATCCTGCTCCTACTACTGCTATTTTTTTCATTCAATAAAGTCGTTAGTGTTAAAGTAGAAATTCAATCTACCATTAATATTTTTATGCTAATTCAACAATTGCATCTTCCAAATGTTTTCCAAAATAGTAAACATCTTCAAATGAGTTGTATAAAGGAACCGGAGCTAAACGAATTACATTTGGTTCTCTCCAATCTGCAACAACACCAGCATCACTTAATTTATCAAAAATTGCTTTACCTTTTCCATGAACCAACATCGATAATTGTGCACCTCTTTGAGATTTATTACGTGGTGTAATAATTTCAAACGTACATAAATCCTTATGTTTTTCTGAAATTGAATCAATAATAAATTCTAAGTAAGCTGTTAATTGATCGCGTTTTTCGCACAATTTTTCCATTCCCACCTCATCAAAAATATCCAAAGATGCCAAATGAGCAGCCATACCAAGTACAGGCGCGTTACTCAATTGCCATCCTTCTGCCCCCGGCATTGCCTGAAAACCTGGTTCCATCAAGAAACGTACTGATTTATCGTGTCCCCACCATCCTGCGAAACGTGGTAATTCAGGGCGATTTGCATGTCGTTGGTGCACAAACATACCTGATACCCCACCTGGAGAAGAATTCAAATATTTGTAAGAACACCAAGCAGCGAAATCTACTCCCCATTCGTGTAATTTTAAATGAATGTTTCCTGCTGCATGTGCCAAATCAAATCCTGCGATTGCACCCACTGCATGTGCAGCTTCTGTAATTTTTTTCATGTCAAACAATTGACCGGAATAATAATTTACTCCCCCAATCATAACCAATGCTAACTCGTCACCTACCTCTGCAATCTTTGCTAAAATATCTTCTTCATTGATCAAATGCTCCCCTTCTCTTGGTGCGATTTCAACCAAATCTGTTGCTAAATCTAATCCATGAAATTTTATTTGTGATTCCAATGCGTATTGATCGCTTGGGAACGCTTTCGCTTCGCAAATAATTTTTTTACGTTTCCCTTGCGGAACAAAAAAGGAAACCATTAGCAAATGTAAATTTGTTGTCAATGAATGTGTTACAACAACTTCCTCCGGCAAAGCACCTACAACTTTCGCGATTTTATCCGTTAAGTTTTCGTGGTAACTGAACCAAGGTCGCTTCCCATGAAAATGTCCTTCAACACCCCATTTTGCCCAATCGTCTAACTCTTGTTGGATGTACGACCCAACTGTTTTCGGTTGTAATCCCAAGGAGTTTCCAGTGAAATAACGAACAGGATTTTGATGAAATGTCGGCACAAAGAAACGTTCTCTGTATGCTCTTAATGAATCGTTTGCGTCTTGTTGTTGCGCGTATGAAAGTGTATTTTCCATAATGAAAATAATAGTTGTACTACAAATAAAATGATGAATCTACTTTAATCGGTTTCAAAGATACAATTCGTAAAGGAATTTAAAGAATGGATTGCAGTAAAAAGCGTGCGGGGTAGGTTCAAGTACCAAATGTGACATTACCATTTATAAATTTATAGAAAATAGTCTTGGGAGAATCAAAATTTAATTTTTCACTAGGTCTTTCGCTAACAATACGTTAAAATTCAATCAAGGGATTTTAAGGTATCAAAAAGATATCTTACACTTTTTAAGGAATTCACTTTGTATTATTGGAAACAAAAGGAATTCGTAGACTAACGTCTATTAGAATGCACAAAAATTGGCATTCTATCCTTATTTAATTTACGAACTGTATTCTAATAAAAAAATCCCTCAGAGTAAACTCCGAGGGACAATCCTCCATAAATCCCTCAAACACCTAACAGAGAACCCGTTTTTCTTATTGTTGTTGTTTCTGTTTGCATTCCCATTGTTGTTGTTCAGGTTGCGGTTCCATGTAATACTTCTTGTTTGTCTTTTCTACTATTGGCGCGATAAATTAACGTAAGCAAATCTATCGTTTGTTTCTTTAAATTTTCACCAACAGTATATTTATATTCTTATATTCTTTCCCAAATTCTTTGGTGAATTTAAAAATCTCCAACAATAAATCATACGTCGCTTTATAAACTGGTAATTCGTTATGTAATGCCATTTTTTTTATGTAAAATGTTCGCTCCGCTCACAGACGTGGAGGGTTTGCACATCCTTAATTAAGGCCTGGGCTCACTCCGCCTTCTCGCACGTTCGTTACCTCACGGCTCAAAGACTCCGCTCGATGCAGAACCGAAATACAGTTCCAAACTAAATTATCTTCTTTTTAAAATAGTCAAAGGGTCAACGTCATATTGCTTAATCCCTCAAACACCTAACAGAGAACCCGTAGCCCTTACTGTCGTTGTTTCTGCCTGCATTCCCAAGGCCGTTGTTGACCAGGTAACGGTACCAAGCACTGTCTGTAGCGCCCTCCGTAGAACCCCACCAGTTACCGCTGTTGCCAATGTTGTAGTAATACCCATCGTAGTAGCGGTACCCGCCCGGAAGACCAGTAAATAATGATGTGTTAGTAGCGTCTGTATTTGGGCTATTCCAGTTGGTTGTGCCTACTTCTTTTAGTTTACCTCCTGCAACGCTTTCACCACCTAAATATTCCGTTAAAACCGCCCATTCAGCATCTGTGGGTACGTGCCACCCTGTAGGACACACATTTTTATTGCCATTGCTTGTTTTGCTCACTGCATACCAATTGTA
>CALPOI020000156.1 GCA_943325145.2 Candidatus Planktophila lacus
CACTAACATACGATGAAGCACCTGGTTTTAATCCTGTTAAAACATGTTTTACTCCTGATGATGGAGCTATCCAATTGCCCCCATTCACGCTGACTTGGTAGGCAACCGCACCTTGTACTTGATCCCAAACAAACTCCATCGCTGAAGTTGAAGAAGCACCACAATATACAATAGGTTGAGATAAAGGTTCAACCACTGTATGTATTAATTCATTTGAAACAGCTGAACAGCCAAATTTTGAAGCTACAACTCTAAATGGGATTCCATTTTTAAAATTTGCTATTTTGCATGTATTCCTCCAATCATTTTGAATGATTTCGTTTCCATTATAAAAAGTATACGTTTCATAACCTGAAGGTTTAGCTGTAAATACCCCTTCCGTTCCTTCACATATAACTGTAGAAACAGAAGATGTTAACTCAACATTCGGAATAGAATTTACTTTAACTCTGTATACTAGTTCTTGCTTCGGACATTCTTTTTGTATAGAGTCAATAAATTCAACATTTATGTCTTTCGAATTAGATAAAAGTGTAGTGTATACTGAGTCTTTAGTTCGAACTTCATTGTCTTCCCAGCGTAGTGAATAATTAGAGGTTTTTATACCATTCAACTTTAACACGGCTAATTCACCTTTACAAACTTCTAATTCAGGAGTATGACTTAAAACAATTGGCGTACAGAAAATTGCTTGACAATATTTATCTTTTGATGGTAAACTATTACCACATTCAAAATTACCAATTGCTTTCACAGATATTTTTATTGAATCTCCACTTACAGGTATCGATTGTAGTAAAGTATTTGTAGCGCCTACTGAATTAAAAGCACCACCATTGACACTTACTTCATAGGATTGAGCACCTCGAATTGTATCCCAAATAAACGTTACTTGATTATTTGTTGATTTACCGCAATTAATTTTTGGCGCCGGTAATTCTTTCACAACACTCATTACAAATGCATTACTCGAAGTTTTACTACATCCATTGTCCGATAAAGCTTCCACAAAAACAGAATCGCTGTTTTGTAAATCTTTCGCTTTAAAGACATTCGATACACCGCTTTGCATTGCTTTACTAAAACTATAGAACGTATAATTTGAGTAACCCGATGGTACTCCCGTAAATACAACAGAATCGCCTTTACAAACCGTGTTATCTGAATCTGAGCTCAATAAAGAAACTTTTGGTTTTTCTCTTACTGATAATTTCTTAACGCTACTCTTTCTGGAATCACATCCTTGGGCATCTTTTGCAATAACATAAAACTGATCTCCGTTAGCAAGTGTATCTGTACTAAATTCATCCTCAACACCATTTCTATAAAGTGTTTCGTTTTTAAAAAACCGATAGGACAATAGTGAAGATGGAGTTGCTTTGAATTTAACAATATCCCCTAAACAAATCGTATCTTTAGATGAAGAAAGATCAACTTTTGGACTATCAAAAATTGTTATTAAGTTAGACGCAGTAGCAGTACATGTACTATCGGTTATTGTTAAATCTATTTTTTTAATACCACCATTTAGCCAGTTAATAGTATGAGGTCCTTTCACTTCTTTTGTTAGGGTGGAAATGCCACCATCAAAAGACCAATTAAATATAGCCTTATCACTTAATAGTGCTGAATTCGTTACCTTAATTGAATCACTACTGCAAATTTCATTTTTTGAAATCAAAAATGAAGCATTCGGTGTAGATATCGCATGCAATTGTGTATTGAAGGTGTCTCTACATCCCAAATTTGAAGTTGCTACAAGCACTAAATCACCTAAAAAAGGTTTATCAATCCTAATCGATTTAAGAGAATAGTCTGTTTGAATTACCTCTTTCCCAAGCATCCATTTCCAATCATCAATCTTTACAAAATTTGTATCTGTATCATTGGTTACTTGCGCTGTAAAAGGTACACATCCTTCATAAAGATCTAAATAAAATTGAGGATTTGGTTTTGAATTAATCGTAATATACTGCTTCTTAATTATTTCTGTTTGACAATTTTTATCATTTGTAATTGTCAATGATACATCATATATCCCACCACTAGAGTATTTCTTTAAAGGATTTTCTGAGGTAGTTCCTGTAGGGTCGCTATCACCAAATTTCCATAAATACTTTCCTTTGTCCAACAAGTTTGTAAATTGTATTTTATCAACAATTGCACAAGCGGAAGTTGTATCCACCTTAAAGTCAACTTTTGGTTTAGCGAATACATTGACAAACACCGTGTCACTTGCGCCACAGGTTTTCTTTAATACAACCATATAAGTTGTATCTTTTAAACCTCCCGGAAATTCTTTTTGAACTTTAGGTGCATTACTTGTAGCCGGAGAAAAAGTACTGTCGCTAAAGTTCCATTGCCGTGTAGAAGAGTTTTTATCACTAAATATCACATTGAATGGTGCACACCCAGAAAGAGTGTTAGATACTGATTCAAATTCAATTTTAGCAACACAAGATTGGGCATTTAATAAATTAGACGTAAAGAAGAAAAACGTCAATAGAATAACGAGTTTAGACAAAAAAATACAAACGCTATTTCTTTTTTTTACCATTTACTTCTTACTCTTAAAAACAATTTTCTTTGAAATAAAATCAATTCCTCTTTTTAAACCATCGTAATAGAGTACAACGTATAAAATTACACTAAAAGACCAAATAATAAAAACATTGAATCCAAAAGTACTGTGTAAATTTCCAAAGAAATTTTTATTTGGAGCAAAAAAATGTGATCGGAAGTTCAAAAAACTATTTGAAGATGCGTCTAAAAAAACTGGATCTTTCTTTTGAATTAGATAATTATCCTTGACAATGATTTTATTTTTTTCAACCGACTTTGTAACCAACTCATTTAAGTAATCATTGGTGTAATCATCTTTGGCTTCCACAAGAAGTTTTGCGGATTTTTCGTCAGCAGTTAATTCTTGTACCATTGCCATTTTTTTGGCATTGATTACATTAAAAATCTCAGCATAGTAAGCAGCCAACTCATCCATTATTCTTCTTGTATTGTCAATCATACGATCGTTAAATTTTTGAGAGGAAATATTTTCAACCCCTGCAAAATCAACCCTTGTCTTAATATGAGATTGTTCTAATAACAACTCATTTTTAATTGTTTTTAAATTTTCCTCTCTTTCTTTTAAATCGGTTGTATTTTTAGAGTCCATCTCTTCAACACAATCGTTCATTAATTCTTGAAGCTTTGGAATATAGTAAGCCTGCTTAAATGAGGCCATACTTTCTTTTTTCTCCACTTCAAACAATGGTTTTTCATAAGGATTATTCATAAACTGATCCACCATCAATCCTTCAAATGCCCAACGAGAAGTCATCACTTCTGCAATAATAGGCACTTGTTCTCCTCCTCCTATTGCACGATTTAATTTATCGAAACTAAACATCGCTCCTCCTAAAATCATTTGAGGAATCACAATCAATGGAATCAAAATATAAATTGTGACAGCGGAATTGAAACTTGCAGATATGTTCAGTCCTAATAAATTCGCAAAACAAGCCACTGAAAACAGCATCCACCAATAGTCCCAATACATTCCATAAATACCTACTATCGAATTTCCAATAACGACAAAAAGCAAACTCTGTATTGCTGACAAACTAAATAAAATCAACAATTTAGAAATTAAATAACTCGACTTACTTAAATTAAGAAATCGTTCACGTTTTAATATCTTTTGATCCCTGAAAATCTCCTCCGCACTCACTGTCAGACCAATGAATAACATTACGATGATACTCATAAAAATGAAAGCAGGAATGTTATCGTTTTCTCTGAATAAATAATCGGCTCCAGGAATTTCAGTATATCGAATAATAAAAGCGAGAACAAACGCTAAAATAGGAGCTTCTAATAAGTTAATCCATAAATATTGTTTGTTACTCAACTTTGATAAGAAATCTCTTGTTGCAAAAATTTTCATTTGCTTCAACCAAGATGGTATGTTTAGATTTATTGAAGTTTGTTCCTTTACTTCATCCACATTTTCAATTTGTGCATTCTTCAAGTATAACTGGTACCACTGCTCAGGAGAAACCTTACGTTTGTTCGTAAAATTCCCGAAATCATCAACAATCTTAGATTCAATGATATTAAATACCAATTCAGGATTTACTGTACCACATACTAAACATTGTCCTTGTTCTGCATTTGCTTGGTTATCCGCTTTTTTAAAATAAACAACCGCTTCAACAGGATTTCCGTAAAAAATTTGATAACCTCCTACATCTAAGAAAATCATTTTATCAAACATTTTATAGATATCTGAAGAAGGTTGGTGAATTACTACAAAAATCAATTTACCTTTTAACGTTAATTCTCGTAATAAATCCATCACATTTTCAGAATCTCTGGAAGATAATCCTGATGTTGGTTCGTCCACAAATAAGACAGCAGGTTCACGGATCAACTCTAAACCGATATTTAATCGTTTTCTTTGTCCGCCTGAAATAGTTTTTTGAAGTGGATTTCCAACTTTAAGGTCTTTTCGTTCAGCCAACCCTAAACTTGATAGGACATTCATTACTTTTTCAGTAATCTCCTCATCGGTAGCGTCTTTAAAGCAAAGTTTAGCGTTATAAAATAAATTTTCAAATACTGTCAGTTCCTCTATCAATAAATCATCTTGTGGAATATATCCTATAATTCCTTTGATTTTGTCTTTCTCTTTATTAATGTCCGAACCATTGATTAATACTTGCCCTTCCGAAACTTGTTCAATACCAGACAAGGCATTGAGTAAGGTTGTTTTACCAGCACCACTCGACCCCATTAAACCTATCAATTTTCCTGAACCTTCAGCAATATTAATATTCCTTAATCCATATGCTCCATTTGGAAAAACATAACTGATATTCTTGGCATGAAAAGACAATGGTACATCAATAGAATCGGCTCTAAACTTTGATATAATATCACTGTAAAAAATTGGTTTACCACCTGGAACTTTAATAGTACTACCAGGAGCAAACAAATACATTCTTGCTGGATTAACTGGTAATCCATTTAAGATGATATCACTCTGACCTGTATACTTTAAAAAGTACAAGTCTTCAGATACCACTCTTAAAATCAATATACTACCAAGTAGTTTTGAAGAAATATGTTTACAAGAATAATCCCATTCATTCTCATCGTCACTAATGACCATAATTTCTGGGACAAGCTTTAGCTCTTCAGTTTCTTTTACACAAAACTCAACAATTGATTGGTACTCTTCTTCGAGAAAATTAAAGACTTCCGAAACGGTTTGAATGATGGCCATTCTTTGTTCCGTAAAGGACCTATCTGCTGCAATCAACTCTAATAACCTTACAAGTACTATGACTTTCTGTTTCTGAGAAAGTGTTTTATTGATCTTTTTACAGATCCCAAGTGTTTTTACTGAATCTTTAACAGAAGTTAATTTTTTTATTGGATTCCCTTCAGCATCTAATTCTACGGGACCTACAAACTCGTCATAAAGTGTAAGGTATTCTTTTACAAGGTCTTCACTAAGTTGAAAATATAAAAATTCCTCAACAAACTTTCGTTCACTAGCAGTAGCGCCATCATCTTGTTTGGCAATAATGGCAAACAATTGCATAAGGGCCTTTAATATCTCCTCTGACATCTTGTATGTATTTCTTTGTTATAAAAATATGCAAACTGTTATTATACAATTCTACAATAACAGTTCAAATTATAACATTTTGTATTTAATTAATCTTCAATGAATGTAAATGGTACTTCGACAATGTCAGCATATTCCTCACCTGCTTCTTGCATATCCTCATCGTCTTCTTCGTAATGCCATTCAATTGTAATGTTTTTTCCATTTTCATGAAGTGTTTCCAATCGCATCAAAATATC
>CALPOI020000157.1 GCA_943325145.2 Candidatus Planktophila lacus
CAGGATGGAATGTCTGTTCAAATCCTTTTGGTACTATTTTTCACCCTTCTCCCATGGCGGATTGTCTTTTCGGTGATGTGTTTAGGGTATTCAAAGCGGAAAAATCATCGTGTTTTTCATCATGGTCGGTTGCGCATACATTGAAGACAAATTTAGAGGGTGATTTGCTTTCGGAGCTTAATCAACGAAACGATGAATTTCAAGCAATTTTAAAAGAATCGGAGGTTCTTTTTTTAACTTTTGGGACCAGTTTTGGATACAGATTAAAGGAAGACAATAAAATTGTAGCGAATTGTCACAAAGAAGCAGCTTCATCTTTTGTGAAAGAATTGAGCGAAACCAACGATATGGTGAATCAATGGCAGCGGGTGATTAAATATTTAATCAGCTTAAATCCGAAATTAAAGATAGTCTGTACTATCAGTCCAGTTCGACATATCAAAGACGGAGTCATTGAAAATAATTTTAGTAAAGCACGGTTATTTGAATTAGTGCATCAATTGTTACAAAATGAGCATGTTTTTTATTTTCCTTCGTATGAAATTGTGATGGATGAGTTAAGAGACTATCGTTTTTTTAAGAAAGATTTAGTGCATCCCAATGAAATGGCTGTTGATTATGTATGGGAACAGGTAATAAATTGTTTTTTATCGAGTAAAACACAAGAAATTACAAACGCTGTTTCAAAATTTAAACTACTAGAACAACACCGTGTTTTGTCTTCAAATCAGAAAGAAATTAATACTTTTCTAAAGGAAGTTGAAGAACGAAAAAGAAAACTGTTAGAACTATATCCTTCAATTCAGCTTTAATCAAAGGGTGAATTAAGAGGAGATGATTCGTCCGTCTTCCATGTCAATAATACGATCTGTATTGTTAGCGAATTCTTGGTCGTGGGTAACAATCAATAATGTTTGATTCATGGTGTGCGTTAACTCTTTGAAGACGTCAAAAACAATGTTGCTGTTTTTTTTATCCAAATTTCCAGTGGGTTCATCCCCCATAATAATTAAAGGATCATTAATCAATGAACGAGCAATAGCAACCCTTTGTTTTTGACCTCCAGAAAGTTGGTTGGGCATTTTTAACGCTTCTTTTTCTATGCCTAGTATTTTTAGCTTTTCCATTGCTCTAAATTCAATTTCTTCTTGGGTCAATTGATTCAATTTAAGTCCAGGCAACATTACGTTTCTTAGTACGTTGAATTCATTCAAGAGGTAATGGAATTGAAAAACAAAACCAATTTTTTCATTTCGAATTTTAGCAAGCTCTTTTTCTTTTTTTCCTGTAACAAGTTGGTTGTCGATGAACAATTCACCCGAATAATCCGTGTCCATTGTGGATAGAATATACAAAAGAGTAGATTTACCACATCCGGATTTACCAGTGACTGAAACAAACTCGCCGCGACGTATCGAGAAGTCAATATCGAAAAGAACCTGAATCGTTGTTGGATCGTGAAATTCTTTTGAAATGTTTTTTGCTTGTAGTACAATTGGGCTCATTTTCCACGGATTATAATAACAGGGTCAATTTTACTTGCTTTACGTGCGGGAAATAATCCTGCGAAATAGGTGGTGATGATTGCAAAAGTACATCCAATAAAATAATAAAATGGATTATAGGATACAGGATAGGTTTTAACAGTTGGTAATGCTGGGGTATTGAATGGAATTTGGTCTACAAGAGCGGAAAGTGAGAATCCAAAAATCAATCCAAAAATGCCACCAAAAAAACCAATTGAAAGAGCGATAGTGAGAAATACATTTCGGACATCTTGACCAGAAAAACCTGTTGCTTTTAAGATGGCAATCGAATCCATTTTTTCATAAATCATCATATTGAGAATGTTGTAAATCCCAAAACCTGCTACAATTAATAGGGTAATCCCAACTGCAAATGAAATTGTGGTTCGAACCGAACTGCCCGTTTCAAACTGAGCATTTGCTGTTTGTATATCCAACGCATCAATTTCGAATATTTCGCCGTATTTTTTGGCTAATAACGGTGCCTGGTTGATATCGTGTAACTTTATTTGAATGTCGGTGATATAGTTATTGTCAACTCCCAATAACTTTTGTGTGGTAGCAATTGAACAATAACTTTGAACTTTATCAATGTCTTGAATTCCAGACTGAAAGAAACCAACAACCTTAAGAGAAACTCGTTCTCCTTTGGAAGTGGTTACTTGAACATTGTCACCAATACCAACCATCATTTTATCAGCGGCACCTTTACCAAGGATAATACTGTTTGGAATATTTTTTATATACATTGAATTTCCTGCAGGGATGTAATCATCAAAAACAAATAATTTTTTTTCGACTTCCGGATCAATACCGTTGATTACTCCTGTTATGTCAACGGATCCAACATTGTAAAAAACTTGTGCTGTTACTTTAGGAGCGACGCCTAATATTTCTTTTTTATGTTTCAGCGCTTCAATTATAGCGAGACTGTTATAAATATTGGTGCGACCTAAATTTGGTTTTATTGAATGAATGAAGTGGTGTTGAATATCAGAAGTTTTTAGTTGTTCAATCGGTTGTTTTTTACTTGGTTTTATTTCATTGTACAAGCGAATGTGGGGTGTGCGATTGACTACTAAACCATCCAATAATTCATTCAGCCCATTCATGAACCCAAGGAGTGTAATGAACATGGTGATGCTAAATGTAACTCCAATCGCGGCAATCAACGTTTGTTTCCAACGAGCAAGAAGTAAAGATTTAGCAATGGTAATGGTAAGATTAATTTTCATTTGGGTAGATGAGTGCAGTATTTTCAGAAATTCCAGAAAGTATTTCAACAGAATTGTAATCTTTTAAACCGATTTTAACAAAATGTTTTTTCCCCTCCTTATCAGTTACAAATTGTTCTTGTGAAAGTAATTCTCTAGGTAGAACCAAAGCGTTTTGTTTTTTATGAATTAAAATTGTGGCTTCAAATGTTAGGTTTGGATACAGAATAGGCGGTGGATTAACAAAACTGCCTTCAATAGTAAAGGTTTTTGAACGCTCGTTCATGTAAGGAATTATTTTGGTGACTTTTGCCTGAAATACAGTTCCTTTGTAACTGTCTAGTTTAACCGTGATTTGTTGTCCTAGTTTTATTTTCACAATATCGTATTCATCGATTTGTAGTTTAAGTTTAAATTCAGAATGATTTCCCATGACTCCTAACAACGTTTGAGGAGTTACTAATTCACCTTTTTTCTTTAGAAGCGTAAATAGTTCGCCATTGACTTCGCTTTTTAGAATGTAATCTGAATTATTTTTCTTTGATTGAGAATAAGAGGTTTTAGAAAGTTGGTCGTTTAGTTGAAGTTGTTTGCGTACATCTTCAAGTTGCATTTTTAAATTGTAATAAGTTGATTTTGAGTTATTGTAAAGTAACTCGCTGTTATTGAGTTCTATTGAGGTGATAATATCATTTTCAAACAATACTTTGTTTTTTTGAAATTGTGTGGAATCAATTTTATATTTACTTGCTGCAACTTCAATCGAATGTTGAAGTTCTTTTAATTTATTTTTATTGTTTTCAAATCGATTGAAATTCATTTGAAGTTCACTGTTTTCAAGGGAAAGTTGTGACACTTCATTTGAAATCCTAAGAATTCGTTGTCCTTTTTTGATGCGTTGTCCTTCAGTTGCATAGATACTGTCTATAGTACCATTTACTGTAGAGAAAATTTGGTATTGATTCATACTTTCAATATTTCCAGAAGCATATACCGACTCAGTAATTGTTGCTTTTTTAACAATATAAGTCTTTGGAGGCGTCGAGCAGCTTACTATCGTAAGAAGTAAAATTAGTACTAACATAAAAAGACAGTTAGTTTGTAATTGAACTTTTTGATAGTTGGATTTCTTATTCAAAAAAAAGGATGGTTTCATAAATAATAAATATGCAAAATAGGGACTAAAATAGATTTTATACTGTAATCGACTCTATTTTTTAATTTCGTTAAACAATTGTTTAAAATTAGATATTTTAATCGATCAATTTTATGATTTATGTTTGGTTTTAGATGTAGAATGAATTATTAAAATAAAAAAAAGAGCGCATCGATAATTCGAGCACCAAAGTTTTTTTTTGGAAAATTAATGTTTAATTAATTCATATTCACCTTAAATACTTGAATCAAAGCATCTGGAGATAGTGCCTGTCCTTTGTTTTCTTGTAACATTCGAATAATTTCTTCTGTTGCAGTAGGAGAAAGCCCCATGTTGATTCCTACATTTCTTAGTTTAGAGAGTTCTTCAAATGTTATTTTTTCATCGATTAAAGTCAAAAGACAGAGCCTGTAAAATTGAATAATTCGATCAGTTTCTTTTGGCGGCAATTGAGTTTTTATGTGTGAGTTGAACAATTGTAAGACATCATTTTTTGTTAATCCCATTTGTTCAATGAGCTGTGCAATAAATGGGATTTCTTTCTCATTTTTGATTGAATTCTTTGTTGTAAATTCAATCATTTGTTCAATCATTTTTTTTTGAATTGAACGGTTGGAGTCAATTTGTAGTATAAATTCTGAAATCTTTTCTCCTACCAATTCTAAAGGTGCTGGTAAATAGTTTTCGTTCCAAGGGTGTTTCGCACCAAAAACGTGGTCGGTTTGTTTTATTATAATGAGTGGAGTAGAAGTCCATTTTGAAAGCTCCTCACCTTCGGTAATTGAAACAGAAACATCTTCCGTTCCATGAATAATTAGTACTGGTTGTTGAAGGTTTTTTACGGCAAGTTCAATAGAAAGTTTTTCTTGATTTTCAAGATAGTCAAGGTATTGATCGTAGTTGTGAGGCATTTGTTGTTGCGTGCGCTGATTGGTGACGTATCGAACACCGTCTTTTTTCCATTGATCTAACATATTTTGATCTGAAAAACGCGAATGAATTGAACTAATTGCTGCTAGTGTAATGATGGAAGTAATGCGTGAATCATTTCCTTTTAATAAAGCGATTCCACCACCTCTACTATGTCCTAAGAGATGAATTGTGGGAAGTGTCTTAAATTCTTGCGAAAGATGATCAAGAAAGTAACCAACGTCTGCCACTTCTTTAGAATAGGTATTTGCTGCAAATGCTTCTAAATCTTTAAAATCATACGGTGCATCTATCGTTGTGCCGTTATGAGTCAAGTTAAATTTTGAAAAGCCAAAACCTTTTTCGGTAAAATAGTTGGATAGATTGTTCCATGCTCCCCAATCCTTGAACCCCATGTACCCATGAATAAATAGAATTAAATGTCCATTGAAATCCGCAGGTATCGTTAAATCGTACAACGCTAGTCGATCGTTACTTCCTCTGTAGGTGGCATTTTTTATTCGTATCATGTGTAATTGAATGGTTAATTATTAAAACACATCGTCGTCGTCGAAGGTAAGTTCAGCATCGCGTTCCCAAATTTCCATTTCACATGGTTTACAGTTGAATTTTAATTTGTATTCGCGGTCGCCTTGTTTGAGTACCAATGGTTCTACTACTTTTGTTCCCATCGTATCGCGTTGAAATTTAGGGCATTTACCTAATTCATACTTCACACAATATTTGGTTGTCATTACCTTTGATTTTCCAGGATCCCATTGCAATTCAAATGCTTTTTCAATGGATGTTACACCATGTCGTTCGTAGAATTTACGCGCTAATTTATTTGAAACGTTAAAGGTGTAATCAAGTGATGAAACTGGATAAGGGTGATTTGTTTTTATTAATTTGTATTCTTCACGATGGTAGTTTTCAATTCGAGTATCAATGAGTTTTTCAAGTACCAATCTTCGAATTTCATTGATTTTCGAATTTTGAAGAAACCAATTCTCAGAAAAATGAATGGTGATTTCATCCGC
>CALPOI020000158.1 GCA_943325145.2 Candidatus Planktophila lacus
ATTCTGAATTATTAGAAAGTTTAGCTGCTGGTATGCGTAACTTAGGTGAAAATGCTAAATCTTTGGAAGGTATTTCTTCTGCAGTTTCTGCAACTGATTCTTATGTTGCTAGTTTACAAAAAGCTTCTGATAAAGTTGCGAACTTGTCAGATGCATACGAAAGAGCCTCTTTATCTATATCAGGGATGACTTCTACTACTCAAGAGGGTGAGTCATTTGGTGAACAAATGCAAAAAGTTTCTAGAAATTTAGCTGCTTTAAATAATGTTTATGAATTACAATTAAAAGGTTCTTCATCTCATTTAGAAGCTACAGAGAAATTCCAAAGCCAGGTTGTTGAAATGATGAAAAATCTTTCTGATTCTGCTGAAGACACTAAATTGTACAAGGAAAATATGTCTTTGTTAACACGTAATTTATCTGATCTTAACAACGTATATGGGAATATGCTTAAGGCTATGACTATTACAAGAGATTAATTTTTTAGTTTATTAACCTTTTAAATCCAAAATAAAATGGGAGGTGGTAATGAAAGTCCAAGGCAGAAGATGATCGGGATGATGTATTTAGTACTAACGGCACTTCTAGCTTTGAACGTATCTAAATCTATTCTTGAAGCATTTGTTGCAATTGAGGAGAATATTCAGGTAGCAAATGAAAATGAATTTGCACGTGGTGAAGAAAAAAAGCAACAATTAATGGAAGTTGCTACTGATAAATCAAATCCTGCAGTTGCAGATAAAGCAAAGGCATATTTAAAAGATGTTGAAAAGATTGAAAAGATGTCAGCTGAAATGATCGTTTTTTTAGATGAATGTAAATTCAAAATTTTTGAAGCTTGTAAAGAGAAGTACAAAGAAAAAGGTGAACATGGAAGCATGATTAGAGTTCCTTATGATAAAAAATTAGCTTGTAAGCCTACAAGAATGGATTTATCTTTGGTTGCTGGACCTGACTTGTACGATGAACCAATGCTTGTAATGGGTATTAATGAGGATATTAAAAACCCTAAAGGAACTGGTATTGAATTGTGGGAAAAGTATAATAAGTACCGTAAAGAAATTACTGAATTAGTCGTTAAAAGTGCTTCTACACCTGAAAAACCTTATTCTTTAAAAGTTGATAATATCAATGAATTTAAAGATGGATTAGATTTGGAGAAGAAGGTGAATAAAATGTTTGAGAAAGGTAAAGTTTCTCCGGATGAGATTGACGAAGTTAAAAAAATCTATAAATCTTTATCTAAAAATGAAAGACACGAGATTCACCATGGTGAAGTTACCGGAGTCCATTGGGTTGGTAAAACTTTCGACCACAACCCACAAGTTGCTGGTATCGCATCTATTTCTGCTTTACAAAAAGAAATTTTAACTGCTCGTGCTGATGCTGTAAGTTTGATCCGTTCAAGAGTAGGTGGTGGTGAGTTTTCATTTAATAAAGTGATGTCTTTGGCAACTGGTCCTATGATTGCAAATTCAGGTGATGAGGTTGAGTTGAAGGTGTTAATGGCAGCTTTCGATTCTGACAAGCAACCAGTTGTAAATGTAAGCGGAGGTTCAGTTAAAGAAGTTAAGGATGGAGTTGGTACTGTCGTTGCAAAAGTGAGTGGTTCTTCTGAAATGAAACTTTCTGGTACTGTTGCTATTGCAAAGAAAAATGGCGAATTAAAATCAATGCCATGGGAACATACGATTAAAATTATGAAACCAGAAGGAACTGTTTCTTTACCTGATATGCAGGTTTTGTATGAAGGATATAATAACAGGGTTAAAGGTGTTGCTTCAGGTTATGATCAGACTATTTTAGCTGGATCTGGAGTTTCATTGTCTAAATCTGGTGAGTTTTGGATTGCTACTCCTGCACCTAAAACAAAGACATGTTCAATTTCAATTTCAGGTAAAAGTTCTATAACAAATAAAACAGTGAGTTTAGGTTCTTTTGAATTTAAAGTAAAACCACTTCCAGGTGCTGCAATTTACTTTGCTGGTAAAGGTACCGGAGAAGCTGCTCCTAAGACTGCAAGAGGTTTGTCAGCTAAGTTCCCTCCTGATATTGATTTACAAGGAATTAATTTTACAATTTTGAGTTGGAAGATGGATTTTATGGGTAGAAATTTTGAAGGTAATGGTACTGTAATTAGTGATGCTGCTGGTAAATTATTATCCCAAGCAAAGCCTGGTCAAACGGTAACTTTTATATGTAGATATACCAATGGGAAAACTGCAATAAAAACAGGAGCAGTTACTGTTCAATTGCAGTAATCTAATTAGCTTCCATTTCTTTTATACCATAGTTTGATGCTAGTTAGCTTATTCTTTTTAACTATTAATTTTTAATAAAATGAAACAATTACTTTTTATCATTTTCCTTTCAACTTTTTTGAAAGTAAATGGGCAAGAAATAAATGGTGGTCCTGTGAATATTCCTTCTGATGGGGTAATTGATGGTGTATATATTCAAGAACATACGCCTACAAAGCGTTTGGTACCTTATGAATTTGTACGTGAGTCAGATGTCATGTTTTCAAAACGTGTATGGAGGACAATTGATTTAAGAGAAAAAATTAATCATACATTGTATTTTCCACATGATTTATATCTTGATGATGGTAAAATCTGGGTAAAAAATACCACTCGTTGGTCATTGTGGACTGTATTGAAGCACCATATTATGAAAGGTGATTTGATTATGTACGACAACAATAATCCAAACGATTTGATGGGTAATTTTATGGAACCTGATGGTGATTTATTTAAGTATCCAATATATCCTGCTCCAGGTAAGAACTTTGAAACTGATTCATTATTTAAAATTGCGGTAATGGATAGAATATCTAAGAAAGTAACAAAGTTTAATCTTGATGGTACTCCAACTATGAAAACAGATCCTATAACTGGAGAAGTTTTAAAAAAGATTGGTGAAGGTGGTATTGAGGAAGAAGTTCAAGAAGATCCAACCCTTGTATGGATTAATTCTAAAGATATTATTGAATACCGTTTAAAAGAAGATTGGTTTTTTGATAAAGAACGTTCACAGTTGGATGTTAGAATTTTAGGGATTGCTCCGATTGTTTATGATGGTGAAAAAGATTTAAATGGTGAGTTTAAATTAATTAGAGGTAAAAAGGTATTATTCTGGTTATATTTTCCTCATTGCAGATTTGTTTTGGTTAATTACAATATTTACAATCCAAAGAACGATGCCCAATGGATGAGTTTTGATGATTTATTCATGAAGCGACAATTCAGTTCAACTATTTACAAACAAAGTAATACATTTGATCGAACGATTGATACGTATAAATCTGGTGTAGAAGCTTTGTATGAATCTCAAAGAATAACTGAAGAATTAAGAAACTTTGAACACGATTTGTGGCAATTTTAAATTAAAGTTTAATTTTAATTTAAAAGTCTGTGTATATTTGTACACAGACTTTTTTTTATGGCACAAGATATTAAAGTTACAATTATTGATAGAGATAACGTTTCTCATGAATTGTTTGCTCCCACTGATATGAATATGAATATTATGGAGTTGTGTAAATCGTATGATTTACCTGTTAAAGGTGAATGTGGAGGAATGGCAATGTGTGCTACTTGTCAATGCTATTTAGAGTCTCAAACAGAGTTGCCGGAGCAGAGTGATGCTGAATTAGATATGCTTGATCAAGCATTCTATGTAAAACAAAATTCGCGTTTGGGTTGTCAGATTCAAATTTCTGATGCTATTGATGGCATTATACTTAGATTAGCTCCTGAAATAGATTAATCCATTTTTGGAAGTATACATACCGGTATTGGTATCATC
The DNA here is from genome assembly GCA_943325145.2 of Candidatus Planktophila lacus. Classification (GTDB taxonomy): domain Bacteria; phylum Bacteroidota; class Bacteroidia; order Flavobacteriales_D; family Crocinitomicaceae; genus CANHVK01. The sequence goes on from CALPOI020000158.1 coordinate 3,808, forward strand.
TTATGTTGATTCTGGGTGTTAAATTTTTTATAAATATTTATCACTTCCTTTTGTCTTTCAGATAAAGAAGGAAGATCTTTTTTTAGATAATTTTCCATCGCCCATTCTAATTCTTCATAGGAAGCCCCAAGTTGATTCTCATCGTTTCTTTCTTCATCCCATAAGCCGTCCGTTGGTGCAGCATGAAGGATTTCAGCGTTTATATTTAAGAATTTAGACAATTCTCTAACTTGTGTTTTCGTAAGGTCTGCAATAGGACTAATATCCACGCCTCCATCTCCATATTTTGTAAAGAATCCAACGCCAAAATCTTCTATTTTATTACCTGTTCCTGCAACTAATTTGTTTTCATTTTGAGCGATTGCATAAAGTGTCGTCATCCTTAGTCTAGATCTACTATTCGCCATTGCTAATAGGTTTTCCGAAACATTGGAAGGCATTGTTTTTGCAAATTGTTCAAATAATTCTGTAAGGTCAATTCTTGATGATGTTACGTTTTCATATTCATTTTTCAATGCTTGAATATGATTTTCAGAACGTAATAATTCCTCTTTTTTTTGTCTTAAAGGAAGTTCTATAACATGCGTAGGTTTACCAGTTAAAGCACATAGTTTGGATGTAAGTGCTGAATCTATTCCACCAGAAATACCAACAATAAATCCATTAGTTCTTGATTTATTACTGTAATCAATTAGCCAATTAACAATATGATTTACTATAATTTCTTCCTGCATTTAGAATAAAAATGTAACTTTTAGCAATAATTGATTTTGCGTACCTTTAACAGTGATGTATTCTGGAGTTCCAAGATCATTGAATAAGCTCATATCTCTTTGTTTATCATCTCCATACAAACTTTTGTCTTGATGGATATTCATTAATCCAGCATAGTATCCAAGTTCAAAAACCAGGTATGAGTTATCGAAAACGTTCCATTCTGTACCGAGGCTAATTCCTAAATTTAACTTGTATAAGCTTAATTCATTCTCAGATAAAATTCCTTCTAGTGCTGATTTTTCGTTAGAATCATTAATTCTTCCGTTGTCGTTGAATTCTTGTTTTAAAAGAAAACTATGACGTAATCCAATTCTTGCGAAATATGAATTTTTACCAATTAGGGTAGTTTTTCCTGTTAACAACATTGGTATTGTTAAATAGGTGGTATTAATGTTTCGGTCTTCTAGTTTAAACTTTTTCACACCTGCTAAATTTGGATCTTTTGATTCTTCTTTGCTAAGTATTTTGAGGTCTTTCTCTAAATATTTATAAAATAGATTATCTTTTTCACGAGATTGATAACTGAATCGGTCAAAATCAAATTCAATACCTGTATTAAAACTTAAATTTTGATTGATTGATTTTTGAACTACCATCCCTATTGATAGATTTGTACCAACACCATTATTTTGCATTGCAGAGGTGTTGTCTACTTTTCCAATGTTTAGTCCTGTACCAACAATAACGCCCATTTTGTATTTAGATGCAGTTGATGTATTGTTTTGGGCATAAATAGTTGTTGAAAAGATTAAAGCAGCAAGCACTTTTCCTGTAATGATTACGTATTTTTTCATATTTTAAGATATATGCTACAAATTTAATTTTAATCATGATTATATTATTAATTTTATCCTAAATTTTAAATTAAAGGTGAATTATTTATTCTATTTTTTATTTTTATATCTATTGTTTGGTTGCTCACAGCAACCGGATTTATCATCGATATCTCTTAAGGTTTCAAAAGTCAATTTAGATCAATTAGAGTTTGAATCTACATCCGATTCTGTTAAACTTGTTAACTTAGAGATAGTTTCTAAAGAAGTACTAGATTTTCAATTTAATTCATGTCTCTCAATTGGTTCGGTTAGAGATTCAGGTACATTCAATAGACTTCAGTTATTTAAAAACGATCCCTACATTAAAATATTAAATCGAGAATTAGTAACAACTTTATACCCAAAGATTAATCAAATACACGAGGAATTAATAAC
>CALPOI020000159.1 GCA_943325145.2 Candidatus Planktophila lacus
GATGAACTCCAACTTACATGTCTGCTCATCTGGAAATACGTTATAAAATTCTAAAAGTCTCATAGTTTCTATTTTTTACACAAAAATAGAGTTAGAAGTACGTAAAAATTTTACGTTTTAATTAGGGAAAGTAGCGGATAAGCATTTAATTAAAACAAAAGGTGTCACGAAAATCGGAGACCTTTCAATAATTGGGTTGTTTTAAAAAAGTCTTATACTTGTTTTGCAAATTGAACGTTTGCAATTAATTTGATATCTTCACTTAACACTAAATGACCAGCTTCAGTTACAACATTAAATGTTAAGCCATAATTAGTACGGTTAATTTTACCTGTAATCTCAAATCCTGCCTTTACATTTCCGTATGGATCAGTTGCTACTCCTCCAAATTCAGCTGTTAATGTAATTGGGTGCGTTGTGTCTTTAAGCGTTAATAGTCCTTCAATCGTAACATTTTCTGCGTCAACTTTAGTCCATTTTGTAGAGTCAAATTTCATTGTAGGATAGTTCGGTGCATCAAAGAAATCAGCTGATTTTAAATGTCCGTCTCTATCCGCATTGTTGGTAGAAATACTATCTATACCTGCTTCAAATGTCACAACTGCATCACTGAAATCATCATTTGCTTCGATGGATGCGTTGAATTGCGTGAATTGTCCTGTAACTGTTGAAATTACTAAATGTTTCACTTTGAATTGTATTTCTGAGTGAGTAGGGTCTATCGACCAAATTGTTTTTGTTGCTGTTTCCATAGTTTTATTATTTTGAACAAATATAACCATTAATTTACCTTGGTAATTATTTTGCACGTATTAATTAACATAGTTTTTGATTTTTAGACTACTTAATATTTCTTCAAAATAAATGTGACCATTTATTTCATTCTCACGATAAATTATTTTTCATCTTTGTGTAAATTTTGATAAATACGCTTTATGCTAATTTTATTTACACACTACTGGAAAGAGCAACTTAGATCTTTTTATTGGAAAAAATCTTGGTTGGTTTTACTATTTAGTATACTGATTAAACTTTATTTCGGGGCAAATTTTTTAATTGTTGGATTTTTTTCTGATCGAATTCTAAAGGAAATATTTCCATATCAGTCTATTATTGACAAGTATTTTCAATTTCTATTTTATTATTGGTTGATTGATTTATTTCTTCGATTTAAATTTCAAGAACTTAGATTATTACAATCAAAACCTTATTACACACTTCCAATTTCTAGAAGTAAATTGGATAAATTCCCAATCGTTCAAAGTTTATTAAGCAATTATAATGCGATTTATTGTTTGTTGCTAGTCCCTTTTTATTTTAATTATATTGTTCAAAATGAGCCGTTTATTTTTTCAATCTTATGGTGGGTGATTGTTTTAAGCGGAATGTTTTTCGTAAGCTTTTCGAGTCTTTACTTGCGACTGTTTTTTCAGAAAAAACCCTTATTTGGTTTGATTTTTCTAGTCATTTTTCTTGCTAGCATTGCGATGGAGTTTAAAGGATATTTCAGTCTGTCATCAGCACTTATTTTTATCTTTCATTTATCAGAAAAGTATCTTTTCCTAGTTTTGATTTTCCCGTTATTAGCTTTTTCAGCTTATTGGGTGGTATTACGTTTTGTTAAAAAATTGAAGTATTTTGAGTTTGAATCAGATAAAATGAATCTTAAGGTGACTCGTTTTTCTTTTTTAGAACGTTGGGGTGAATTGGGTCAACATCTCCTTCTAGACATCAAATTTTTATATAGAAATAAAAGAACTCGAGGGGTACTTGTTTCTTGTTTGATCTTTCCTGGATGGTACTTCATTATGATTACTCCTAAGTTGGATTTATCTTCCTCTAAACATGTATTTGCAGGAATCTTTACAATTTCACAATTGTGCATTGCATACGGACAATTCGTTTTTGCAGGTCATTCAACATATTTTGATGGATTGATGACCCAACGGCTTTCAATGTATCAATTTATCAAAGCTAAATATTTCTTATTCGTGATTTCTATGGTGTTAATTTACTCTGTTTTATCTTTTTTTTATTTTGTAAATTCTGCACTCCCTTGGATTAATTTTTCTTTATTAATTTTTTCGATAGGTACCATGCCTTATTTGGTATTGATTGTTGCGTGCTACAGGTTTCAACGTTTTGAGATCACTCAAAAATCTAGCTTTAATTATCAAGGATTTAGTTTTTTAAGTCTTGTACCTGCAGGTGTAGTGTCCACTTTTGCGATTCTTTTATTCAATGCATTTAGTTTGTTTGACCTTACTAATTATGCGTATTATACTTTTATAATTATTGGTATAATGGGAATCATAACTTATAAGTGGTGGTTAAAGTCTATTACCCGAAAATTTGAAGAACAAAAATACAAACTCGCTGAAGGGTTTCGTGAAAAATAAAAAAGCATGTTACACATTCAAAATTTATCCAAAGTATACAAAGAGAACACAGTTTTGTCTGTTGATTCGATAAAGATCATTCAAGGGGAAACAATTGGTTTAGTTGGAAACAATGGAGCAGGTAAATCTACATTGCTTCATTTAATCCTCGACTTAATTGAGCCAACCACAGGCGAGGTTTTTTCCAAAGACCAAAATGTAGCTCAGTCTGAAGATTGGAAAAATTATACGGGTTCATTCTTAAACGAAAGTTTTTTGATTCCTTATTTAACAGCCTACGAGTATTTTGAGTTTATCGGTCATCTTCATGGATTGTCTAAATCTGATGTGCATAATTATTTGTTGACGACCATTGATTTTTTTAATGGAGACGAGTATAAAAAAATATTAATACGCGATCTATCCGCAGGAAATAGAAATAAAGTAGGTATCATCGGAGCTTTGATTGGTTCACCTGTATTACTTATATTGGATGAACCATTTTCGTTTTTAGATCCTACTTCTCAATCGTGGTTGAAAAACAAATTAAAGAAATTACGAGAAAATGGTGTAACACTTCTCATTTCTAGCCATGATTTGTCCCATATCACCGAAATTTCTTCACGAATGTTAGTCATTGAAAAAGGAATAATAATAAAAGATTTCGTATCAACTCCTGATACTTTGAAAGATTTGGAAAGTTATTTTGAAGTTAATGACGCAATTACAGAATGATTTTATTTGTCATTACAGATTTTTAACTATTTTTGACATCTAATTATAAAAAATATACGTATGAAAAGTAAAATGTTAATTGTTGGTTTACTGTTTGGAGCAATATCATGTGGGCCATCTAAATTAATTACAAAATCAACTATTGCAAAACAAAACGACTTAGAAGTTACTAAGCCAGGTGTTTTAATTAAGCCTTTATTGGCTGACTTAGAGGTTACAACAGAAAGAAAATCTGTTGTTTATAAAGGTCAAACTAATTTAAGTATTGCTGACTTGAAGAACAATGCAATGCAATTATTTTTGGAAACGAATAAGTGTGAGTATGTGTTAGACCCAATTTTTACGATCAATAAAACTGTTGAGAATAAAAAATTAACTGCAATTGAAATCAAGTTAACAGGATTATCTGCAACGTACAAAAAAATATACCATGTAGACAGTTTACCGAAATCAATTGGACAATACACAAAGTCTTTAAATCCACTTAATTCAAATTTGAATTATTATAATTCAATTGAAGAAGTTCAAGATAATGTTGGTGTTGACCTTATGTATGGTAATTATGCTGGTATACAGATTGATAAGCCATTGTCTAATAATCAGTCAGTAAGAATTTATGTTGCTGGTGATTACCTTTCTGAAGCTGCAAAGTCTGCGAAGGCTGATTATTTGTTTAAAACAGATACAGTGAAAGCTCAAGCAATTAACGGTGGTGTATTTAATCAGTTCAATTTTTCGATTGGTGCTTCAAAAGAATTCATTTTCATGCCTAAAGTAAGCTTCAGATTGTTGGGAGGTTTAAATTATGCAATGTATTCTACAGAAAATAAAATGGAAACTGCACTTATTTCGATAAATCATTTAGGATCTGTTGGTTTAAGATTAGGTGCTGCTATTGATCTTAAATTGGCAAGCAAATTGTATTTAGTTGGTAAGTTCCATACTAATTTAGGGTTGTTGAATTTAGCATTTGCATCTGATATTGATGAAAACACTCAAAATCCAATCAATTCTGTTAAAAATATTACATTCGACGGATTACAAACATCTTATATTGGAGCTGGTTTAAGATTTCTTTTCTAACCAATTAAAAAGTTTCATTTTTCTAATCCCTCTTCGGAGGGATTTTTTTGTATAAAAACATTGGTTATATTTTCCATTCTTGTTTACAAACTCATTGTAATTTTTAACATCAAATCTTTATTATCTTTGTGTTCACATTAATTTATACTTATGTTTAGATCTCACACTTGCGGCGAATTACGCCTTGAAAATTGTCAAAAAACGGTAACGTTAGCTGGATGGGTACAAAAATCGCGTGATTTAGGCGGAATGACTTTTGTTGATTTAAGAGATCGTTATGGAATTACGCAATTGGCGTTTAATTTAGAAGAAAATGAAGCTTTATGCCTTCAAGCTCGTAAATTAGGTCGTGAGTTTGTGATTCAAGTTGAAGGTGAGGTTATTGAACGTTCTTCAAAAAATAAAAATATTCCAACGGGTGAAATTGAAATTCGAGTAACTCTTTTAAAGGTATTGAATGCTTCTGTAGTTCCACCTTTTACGATTGAAGATGATACGGATGGAGGAGAAGAGTTAAGAGCTCAATACCGTTACCTTGATTTACGAAGAAATCCAGTGCAAGAAAAATTGCGTTTAAGAAACCGTGTTGCTTTGGAAACACGTAAGTTTTTAGACAATCAAAATTTCTTGGATGTGGAGACTCCCTATTTGATTAAATCGACACCTGAAGGTGCACGTGATTTTGTGGTTCCAAGTAGAATGAATTCGGGCGAATTTTATGCTTTGCCACAATCTCCACAAACGTTTAAGCAATTGTTAATGGTTTCTGGTTTTGACCGTTATTATCAGATTGTAAAGTGTTTCCGTGACGAAGATTTACGTGCAGACCGTCAGCCTGAGTTTACTCAAATAGATTGTGAAATGGCGTTTGTTGAACAGGAAGATATTTTAAATACGTTTGAAGGCTTAGTGAAACATTTGTTTCAAGAGGTGAGAGGGGTTCAATTTGTGGGAGATTTTCCAAGAATGACCTACGCTGAAGCGATGGAAAAATACGGTTCTGACAAGCCAGACATTCGTTTTGGGATGGAATTTGTTTATTTAACAGATCTTGTTCAAAACAAAGGTTTTGCAGTGTTTGACAATGCAGAATCTGTAATAGCTATCAATGCACAAGATTGTTCGGAATATACGCGTAAACAATTAGATGCATTAACGGATTGGGTGAAGAGACCTCAAATTGGTGCAACAGGCTTGATTTATTTGAAATACAATTCGGACGGTTCGTTAAAATCATCTGTGGATAAATTTTATGGTCCGGATGAATTAAAATTATGGGCTGAAAGCGCAAACATGCAACCGGGTGATTTGTTATTGGTTTTATGCGGTGGTTTGGATAAAACACGCAAACAAATGAACGAGTTACGTTTGCATTTAGGAAATGAATTGGGATTGCGTAATCCTAACGTTTTCAAACCATTGTGGGTAGTTGATTTTCCGTTATTGGAATGGGACGAAGAAAGCTGCAGATACCATGCAATGCACCACCCATTTACATCGCCTAAAACAGAAGATTTCGCCTTATTGGATACCGATCCAGGAAAAGTAAGAGCGAATGCCTATGACCTTGCAATGAATGGAGTGGA
>CALPOI020000160.1 GCA_943325145.2 Candidatus Planktophila lacus
CCTACAGGGTGGCACGTACCTACTGACGATGAATGGACGGTTTTAACGAACTATTTAGGTGGTTTAAGTGTTGCAGGAGGAAAAATGAAAGAAGTAGGCACAACGAGTTGGATTAGCTCAAACGAAGATGTGACAAATACATCTTTATTTACTGGTCTACCAGGTGGTGGCCGCTACTATATTGGAGATTACGGCAACATTGGTAACCACGGTTACTGGTGGAGTTCTACGGAGGTGAGTACAGATGCTGCTTGGTACCGCTTCCTGAACATTCCCGCCGCTTCAGATGCTGACAGAGGCGACAATTATAAGATTTCCGGGTTCTCTGTTCGGTGTCTCAGGGATTAAGTAATATGACGTTGACTGTTTGATTATTTGAAAGAAGTCAATATTCTTCGGGACTGTTTTTCGGTTCTGCATCGAGCGATGTCATCGAGTCGAGAGTTTGCGAACGTGCGAGTAGGTGAAGCGAGCGTTTTGAAATTATGATTTATAAATTATGAACGAAAATGGCTTGCAATTGACTGTGAGCCATTTTTTTGTTATCTATCTTATTGAAAGTATTTTTTTATTGGTTTAGTAATTCCATAAATAGTGACTTTTTAAATCCAGGTAGTGTAGTTTATTTAATTTAATTTTTTTGAATTTTTATAATATAACTAATTGTTTTTATTATATTTGAAATATTACCATTTGGTAACATACCAATTAGTAACATACCGTTAGGTAACATTAAATGTACAGCTATGCAAGGGGATAATACACCGTTTGTTTTTGGGAAAACAGTAAGTATGTTTTCATTTACGAACCGCGAAGAAGAGTTTGCTAAATTGAAGTCTAATTTATTGGGGCGTATCAATACGATGTTGGTTTCTCCGCGTCGTTGGGGGAAATCCTCTTTGGTCGAGAAAGTTGCGCATGCCATTGATTCGGATACAACGCGTGTAGTGATCATCGATTTATTTACGATTGGTAGCGAGGAAGAGTTTTTAGAGGTGTTTGCACGCGAAGTACTTAAAAAATCTTCCACCCGATGGGAAGATTGGGTAGGTAATGCGAAAAATTACTTCAAACAATTGATGCCCAAAGTGTCTGTAGGGCTAGATCCTACCACCGATTTTAGCATTGGTTTTGATTGGAAAGAATTGAAGAAATACAGCGATGAGGTATTGAATTTGCCAGAGGTGATTGCGAAAGAAAAAGGGATTCAGTTTGTTATTTGTATCGATGAGTTTCAAAATTTGTCGAATTACAATACGTTTGAATCTTTCGAAAAGAAAATGCGCGCAGTGTGGCAACGCCAGAAACAAGTAACCTATTGTTTGTATGGCAGTAACCGCCATATGATGGAGGAGATTTTCAACCATAGTTCGAAACCATTTTACCGTTTTGGAGATTTTATGTATTTGCCTAAAATCAAACGCGAAAAATGGATTTCATTTATCTTGGAAAGTTTTAAAAACACCGAAAAAACAATTACCGAAGAACAATCCACTTTTATTACCGATAAAATGAATTGTCATTCGTGGTATGTACAACAGTTTTCCCATTATGTATGGGTGAAGACATCCGATGAAGTGACGGAAACTATACTACAAGATGCGATGCGTGAATTGATAGATGTAAACACTCCGTTTTTTCAAGCACAAGTAGAATCCTTAAGTAATACCCAATTAAATTTATTGAAAGCTGTTGCTTCTGGTGAAAAACAAATAACGAGTGTTCGCGTGATGCAAGATTTTAAATTAGGGACATCGAATAACATTATTAAAAACCGTGAAATTTTAATTAAAAAAGACATATTGCAATTTTCTCAAGGAGATTTTGAGTGGTTAGACCCTGTTTTTTTACTTTGGTTTTTAAGATTTTTAAAATAATAATCTAATTTTTATTGTTTTATAATGTTACCATTTGGTAACTTACTAGTTGGTAATATACCGATTGGTGAGTTTTAAATTCATTTAATTTTAGGGTTTATATTTTTAATTTTGTATTTTTATATCAAATAGGAAAAGATGTCTTCTTTAATTACCAGTTTTTCGCCACATATTTTTTGGGATGTTGATGTTCAGTCAGTAGACTTGGAGAAGAATGGTGTTTTTGTGTTGCAAAGAGTTTTACAATATGGTATTTTAAAGGATTGGTTATTACTTAAATCTATAATGGGGGCTGAAAATATAAAAGCACTTGCTGTTCAGTTACCCACTTTAGATGATGTTTCTATTTCTTTTTTATCCAACCTATATAAAATTGATAAATCCGAATTTAAATGCTACAAAAACAAGCAGTCAAACCAGAATTATTGGAGTTATTAGAAGAATTAATGTTAGTAAATGAATTTACTAATTTTAATTTGGTTGGAGGAACAGCATTAGCATTGTATGAAGGACATCGATTATCCGTCGACATTGATTTATTTGGAAGAAGCGAGATTAGTCCTGATTTATTTACTGAAATATTGAAAGAAAAAGGTGAGACTACCATTCTTTCTCAGAGTTCAAAAATTTTGATTTACGTAATTAATAAGATTAAGGTCGATTTTGTTGACTACAATTTTCAATTATTAGAACCTGTAAATGTTATTGATGGCATTCGTTTAGTTTCAAAGAAAGATATAGCAGCGATGAAACTTAATGCAATTGCAGGACGCGGAAGTAAAAAAGATTTTGTGGATGTATATCAATTACTAAATGATTTCTCGTTGTCCGAGATGTTAACTTTTTATGCTCAAAAATATCCAAATGGTTCTGAATTTATGGTCTTAAAAAGTTTATTGTATTTTGATGATGCTGAAATTGAGCCAGATCCTATTATGTTAATTCCGGCTACTTGGAGTCAAGTAAAGGAAAGAATCCACTTTGAAGTAAAAGGGATATAGAATATAAGATTTCTACTCTCCATTTACACATTGTTACATCAATACATTGTTACATCTTCAAATTAACTCATTTTCAAATTTTCAAATTAATAAACTTATCTTTGCGACAAACTATTCGACCATGGCACAAAAACCATCCATCCCAAAAGGAACACGTGATTTTTTACCCTTTGAAGTAGCACGAAGAAACTACATTTTCGATACAATAAAATCTACTTTTAAAAACTTTGGATTTTTGCCAATTGAAACACCTTCATTTGAGCTGTCTTCTACCTTGATGGGGAAGTATGGCGAAGAAGGGGATCGGTTAATTTTTAGAATATTAAATTCTGGAGAGAAACAAAAAAAAGCAGATATTCAAGCATTGGAAGAGGGGAATTTACCTCGTTTTGCGAACTCATTATCAGAAAAAGCATTGAAATATGATTTAACAGTTCCCTTTGCACGATTTGTTGTTCAGCATCAAAACGAATTGTCGTTTCCGTTTAAACGGTATCAAATTCAACCAGTGTGGAGAGCCGATCGTCCACAACACGGTCGTTATCAAGAGTTTTACCAATGTGATGCGGATGTTGTTGGGAGTGATTCATTGTTGTATGAGATTGATTTTATTCAGTTGTTTGATGAAGTATTGACCAATCTAGGCTTGCCTGCATTTACTATTTATATAAATAATCGTAAAATCTTAACTGGAATAGCAGAAGTTTCAGGCGAATCAGACCGATTGATTGATATAACTGTTGCCTTAGATAAATTAGATAAAATTGGTGAGGAAGGTGTTATAAAAGAATTGCAAGAAAAAGGGGTTGCTGAAAGTTCGATTGAACGTATCCAACCGTTGCTAACAATGACTGGCTCGAATTCCGAACGTATTGAAGCAATGAGAGCTTATTTGGCGACGAGTGAAATTGGTTTGAAAGGTGTCGATGAATTGGTCTATGTGATTGAAACTGCTTCCAATTTAGGATTGGAAAAAGCAAATCTAGTTTTTGATGTAACATTAGCACGCGGTTTAAATTACTACACAGGCGCTATTTTTGAAGTGAAAGCGGATGGTGTAAAAATGGGGAGTATTTGTGGTGGAGGTCGTTACGATAATTTAACAGATTTATTTGGTATGCCAAATATGTCTGGTGTAGGTATTTCGTTTGGCGCAGATCGCATCTACGATGTAATGAAAGAACTGGAATTATTTCCAAAAGAAGTAGAGAAAGGGTTAGAGGTGTTGTTTGTGAATTTTGGTTCAGCGGAAGAAGCCTACTGTTTGCCATTAGTGAAATCAATTCGTAAAAAAGGGATTGCATGTGAATTGTATCCTTCCAAAGCGAAGATGCAAAAACAAATGAAGTATGCAAACGATGTCAATGTAAAATATGTTGCCATTGTTGGTGAAAATGAGATGGTAAAAGGAGTCATTCAACTGAAAAATATGGAGTCGGGTGATCAAGTAGAGGTGAATGTAGAAGAGTTAATTACTCAGATAAAAAAAATAAATAATACAGATTGACATCCTTTTGTATCTGAAGAAAAGAAAGATTGAAAGGGAAAATTAGAAAAATAAATGAAAAAACACATTATCGACAACGAATGGATTTCTCTGGATCAATTGGAGGAAATTTTAAATGAAGGGTATACGATTGAATTATCCGAAAACACAAAAGAAAAAATAATAAAATGTCGCGCGTACCTCGATGAGGTTGTTGCTAAAGAGAATCGTGTAATTTATGGTATTAACACAGGGTTTGGTTCATTGTGTAACACGGTTATACCAAATGAAGATTTAGCATTATTACAGAAGAACTTGGTGCTTTCTCATGCTTGTGGCGCCGGTGAAGAAGTTCCAAGCCATCTTGTGAAGCGTATGCTATTGTTAAAAGTTCTTGGATTGTCGCACGGACATTCAGGAGTGCAATTAGCAACAGTAGAACGATTAGTGTATTTCTTTAATAACGATGTGTTACCGATTGTTTATCAACAAGGAAGTTTGGGAGCATCGGGTGATTTAGCGCCATTAGCGCATTTATCTTTACCGATTTTCGGAGAAGGGGAGGTTGAATACCAAGGCAAACGTTATTCAGGAAGCGAGATATTAGCAATTTGTGGTTTGGAGCCAGTGGAATTACAATCCAAAGAGGGCTTGGCCTTGTTGAATGGCACGCAATTTATGAGTAGTTATGCTTCTTATGCGGTTGCAACTTCCTACAAATTATGGGACCAATTCAATCACATCGCAGCGTTGTCATTAGAAGGGTATGACGGAAGAATCGAGCCTTTCGGAGTTTCTGTCAATGAAATTCGTAAGCAAGCAGGACAAATACATGCTGCAGAAGAAATACGTACTTTATTAAAAGGAAGTCAGATAATTACGCAAGAAAAAGCACATGTGCAAGATCCATATTCGTTCAGATGTATACCCCAAGTACATGGGGCAAGTTTCGATGCAATAGAGCATTGTGCAAAAATAGTTGAGAACGAGATTAATGCGGTAACAGACAATCCAACCATTTTTCCTGAAGAAGGGTTAGTAGTTTCCGCAGGAAATTTCCATGGACAACCGTTAGCTATTTCGATGGATTTCTTAGCCTTAGCGATGGCAGAAATGGGGAGTATCTCTGAACGTAGAGTCTATAAATTGATTTCTGGAACAAGAGGGTTACCCGCATTTTTAGTAGCAAATCCAGGATTGAACTCTGGATTTATGATTCCTCAATATACGTGCGCTTCAATTGTGAGTCAGAATAAATCGTTGTGTTTCCCTGCAAGTTGTGACAGTGTAGATTCTTCCAACGGGCAAGAAGACCATGTGAGTATGGGGGCGAATGCAGCAACGAAATTGTACCGTGTTTTGGAAAATTGTTATACCATTCAAGGAATCGAATTATTGAATGCGGCTC
>CALPOI020000161.1 GCA_943325145.2 Candidatus Planktophila lacus
GCTCTGAACCAACTGAGCTAATCTCCCGATTATTTAATGTTTTAAAGAACGTTCCCTTTTGTGAGTACAAATATACAGCTATTTTTTATTTCTGCAAGTGCTTAGGTGAAAAAAAATGAAGAAAATCACTGATTAAAAAAAAACTTCCAGTTATAATTATTGTATCTTTCTTATTTACAGAGTTTTTAGCTATGGTGTAAGCATCTTGAATTGTATGAAAAAAATTAAATTTTAAATTAAAATTAGATGAAATTTGTTTGAAGTTTTCGATTTTCATTGTTCTTTCCGTTGAAAATTCACAAAAAGAGATGATTGCTTCTTTAGGGAAAAGAGAAATTATCTCTTCAACATTTTTATCTGAACTGGCTCCGTATATGATATGAAGTTGACCTTTAAAGGTTTGTTGGTTCACTAAATTAAATAATTGCTCAATTCCTGCAGGATTATGTGCCACATCTAAGATAACGTTTGGAGAATGTTCAAAATACTGAAATCTACCTAATAAATTTCTGTTTTTGAATATATTTTCAATTCCTTGAATAATGTGCTGTTTAGTAATAATAAAATATTCTCTTAAAAAAGTGATGCTATATTTAACCGTGTTTTCATTGATGGTTTTGTAGTCCAGTTGGTCGGTTTGATTTCCTGGAACGATATGCAAATTAGAATTTCTTTCAGATGCAACTTTTTCAAACACCTTAAGTGATTCTGAGCTTGCTTCTCCAATAACTACAGGTAGATTTTGTTTGATGATTCCAGCCTTCTCAAAAGCAATCTCTGAAATGGTTTCGCCCAGTAGATCTGTATGATCTAAACTAATGTTGGTGATGATAGATAAAATAGGAGTGATGATGTTTGTAGCATCTAATCTACCGCCTAACCCCGTTTCAATTATGCAAATATCACATTTGTGTTTAATAAAATGAGCTATCGCCAACGCAAATGTAATTTCGAAAAAAGAAGGTGAAAAGTCTAAATTTCTAATTTTCTCGCAAAATAGGATTACTTCTTCTTGAGGTATTAAATCACTATTAATTGCAATTCGTTCTCTAAAATCAAGAAGGTGAGGAGAAGAAAAAACACCTGTTTTTAATCCTGCCTCTATACAAATGGATGCCAATAAATTTGTGGTTGATCCTTTTCCATTTGTTCCCGCTACATGAACATACTTAAGTGAATTGTAATCTAAATGAAGATGATTACACAATTCGACAATATTTCCTAAATCAGGCTTGTACGCTTTTTTACCAATTTGTTGGTAGGAAGGAAATTGTCTAAAGAGCCATTCAATGGTAGAAGTGTAGTCCATTAGCTTTCTCTCACAAAAAACTTTTGATTTTGAGTTTGTGGGGTAGTTCCTGGCATTTTGTTGTATTTTACCTTCGACTTCACATTTGAAATAACTTGATTAATTATTATTTGATTTGTAATCGTTGTACCATTATTTAGACAGATCGCTTTAATTACATCTCCTTCAGCACTTATAGTAAGTTGTAAGTTTACATATCCACCTTTTTTATCGTTAAATTCATCAGGAAAGATTTCTATTTTTCTTCTTTCTCTCGCCTTACTGTTTCCGTTTCCAGATTCATCACCTCTACCACGGTCATCTCCTGTATCGTTTCCGAATACACCTCCGGAGCCACCATCTTCACCACCGCCATCACCACCGCTTCCGAATGGATTTTTAGATTTTACGGTTGTTGAAGCTTCTTTTTCGGACTCTGTTGCGTTAGTTTTATTGCTTTCACCAGTATCAACAGTAGATTTAGCTTCTTCTCTAGTAATTATTTTTTCAGTTTGCTCTTCAGGTCTTGGAATCACTTTATCATCAGAAGGGGTGCCTGATCCACCTCTAGAACTACCACCCTCAATAACTAATTTTTCTAGTTTGAGTTCTTCTGGTAAGTTAAGTTCTGTAACAACAGGATAATCTTTTGGTGGAGGATCCGCCATTAGGTAAAATGCAAACTTCAAGTAAATAATTATAGCGGCAATAATTAGAACTGCTGCAATAATTCCTTTTGTTTGATCTTTTTTATCTACGACAGGACGTTGATTAGACATACTTAATTTCGTTAAAGATTATCTATTTTTGATAAGCAAGAACAGGTTCCCAACCATTTGCTTGTGCCATTGCTAAAACATTGAATACTGCTTCGTAATTTGCAGCTTTATGTCCTGCAATTTTAAGTTTTGTTTTTCCGGATCTTTCTACCTCATCCATTACTTTTTCTTTGATCGCTTCAAACTCTCTTGCTTGCGCTTCTGTTTCTCCAGGAATTACGAAATATTTATTATCTTCTGTAATAATTACCGTAGCTTCAACAGGATCTTGAACTGGTTTGATATCATCATTTGGCTTAGGCAAATCAATTGGTGTTTGATTATTAGACATTAAACTCATAATGATAAAGAAAATTAATAGCAAAAAAACCAAATCGGTCATAGAAGCTATACCACCTTCTGCCTTAATTTTATTTCTAGATTCTAATGCCATTTTATTTACCTGGTTGGTGTAAAATATCAATAAATTCAATTGCTGTATTCTCCATTTGGTAGATGATTTTACCTACTTTGGCAGCTAAATGGTTATAACCCATAAATGATACAATACCTACAATTAATCCTTCAACAGTTGTAACCATTGCAGTCATCATCCCTGGAGCGATAATTTTCAACTCTAAGTTAGCGGCATTTTGTAAATCAATGAACACAACAACCATACCAACTACAGTTCCAAAGAATCCAATCATTGGTCCCGCACCAGACGCTGTCGCTAAGAAACTAAGACGTTGCTCTAAACGCATTACTTCTAATTTACCTGTATTTTCAATGGATGTAGCAATGTTGTCAAGTGGTTTACCTAAACGTGCAATTCCTTTTTCTATCATTCGAGCAGAAGGATTATCACGATTTCCAACTTCAGCACAAACATCTTTTGCACCTTGAATATCACCACTATTTATTTTATCTTTTACTCGATTTAACAATCCCTTCTCTCCTTTAGATGCTTTTTGCAATGCCAAATATCGTTCTACAAAAATGAATATAGAATAACCAAACATTATTAACAAAATTAAATTGATTACCCATCCAATACCTCCGTTAGATTGGTCAATAATATCCCAAATAGGAACTTCTATTTTACCTGTGTTTTCTATAGTTCCTGATGCAGTATTTTTTAAATCTGCTTTTAATAAAAAAGAATAACTCATTATATTAATAATTTTAAACGTTTGCTAAGATAAAAGTAAAAAAGCACCGATTCCGGCGAAATAGCCTAAAGTTGCTAACAACGTAATGTTCTTTAAGTACCATCCAAAAGAAATTTTCTCCATTCCCATTGCTACTACTCCAGCTGCAGATCCTATGATTAACATGCTTCCACCAGTTCCAGCTGCATAGGCGATGAAATGCCATACATTCGCATCTGCAGGTTCTGTAAACATACCAATACTCGCTGCAACCAATGGAACATTGTCGATAATGGCTGAACTAATTCCTAATAAAGTAACGAATGTTGTTTGTGAAATTGAAGCACTTACTGTTTGACCGAAGTTGAAAATAATCCCCAATGATTCCATAGCAGCTACAGTCATCAAGATACCTAAGAAAAATAATACAGATGGCATTTCTATTTTTGAAAGTGCTTTCAGAGTTGGGCCGTGCGTATGTTCATCTTTGTCTGTTCCACCAAATGTGAATTTTATTAGACGGTTACTTAGTAGTTCGGCAACAATTGCAAATAATGCCAAAGAAAGCATCATCCCAATGTAAGGAGGAAGGTGAGTCAATGTTTTGAAGATTGGAACAAATATGATTAAACCTAATCCGAGTGTTAACATTAAACCACTGTATTTATTTCCATTTTTATCCTCTTCAATTTCATCTACCTGTCCTTTGAATGCTGGTAAAAAGGTTGTTGCAATGAGTGGAATAAGTATGTTTAGTAAAGAAGGTAAACTAAGTAATAAAGCTAGTTTTTGTGTAGTTACTTTACCTGCCATCCATAACATTGTTGTAGTCACATCTCCGATAGGTGTCCATGCTCCACCAGCATTAGCAGCAATCACGATCATACCTGAAAACCACATACGATCATTTGAATCGGTAACGATTTTTCTTAGAATAGTTATCAATACTATAGTAGCAGTTAGGTTGTCTATGATTGATGACAAGAAAAAAGCTAAAAAAGATATGATCCAAATCAAGGTTCTTTTACTTTTTGTTTGAATCATTTTTTTGATTGCTGTAAAACCTTGAAAATGATCGATCATCTCAACAATAGCCATTGCTCCCATTAAAAAAATCAATATTTCAGCAGTCTTTCCAAAATGATGTAATAAAGTTTCTTCTAACAAATGATGTTTGTTTCCAAGTTCAGCACCTTTCATTAATAAAGAAGTAGATGGGTTGAACCATACATCAACATTATTGATTCCGATTGCGATGGTTGCCCAGCAAATACACATCATTAATAGTGCTGGTATTAATTTATCGATTTTTAAAGTATGTTCCATTGTAATGGCTACATAACCTAATACGAAAGTTAAAATGATAAAAGTTTCCAAAATAAAAAAGGGGTTAAATGAAACTGCCTAAACAATTATGTTTAGGCAGCCAAAATAAAAGGGAAGTATTATACTAATTGTTTTAAAGCTAATTCGAAAGCAGATTTAGCGATACCAATCTTAGTAGGGTTTACTTTATGAGCGTTTCTTAACGCGTTTTTAATTGTAGAACTTGTGTCTTCAAAAATACCTTCGTCTGTAAGAGTTTTTAAGTCGTTACTCATCAAATAAGCAAATACTCTTGCCATACCACAGTTGGAGATAAAATCTGGAATAATTGAAATTTTAGCATCTGCTTTTTCAGCAATCGGTCCAAAGAAAATTTGTGGATCTGCGAAAGGTACATTTGCACCTGCAGCAATTACTTCGATACCTGCAGCAATCATTCGGCTCAGTTGATCTTCTGTGATTAATCTTGATGCTGCGCATGGAATGAAAACATCCGCTTTCACATCCCACACTTTAGCATTTACTTCGTCATAAGTTAATAAAGAAGGGTGAACTAACTCGTTTCCGTTTTTATTCAAAAATAAATCTTTGATTTCTTCAAAGGTAAATCCTTCTTCTTTAATCAATCCTCCAACTCTGTCAATAATCCCAACGATAATAGCTCCTTGTTGTGCTAAATAATATGCTCCAGCAGAACCTACATTTCCCCAACCTTGAACAATCACTTTTTTTCCTTTGATATCACCTCCCCAAAGGTTGTAATAATGTTTCACAGATTCAGCTACACCATATCCGGTAATCATGTCCGCAATAACATATTTACGCTCAATAGAAGGTGTAAATTGTTCGTCTTCAATTACTTTTAGAACTCCTTGTCTTAATTGACCAATTCGATTGATTTTTTGAGCTTCTCTTGGTTGAAAATGTCCATTAAAAACTCCTTCTTGCGGATGCCAAACTCCACAATCCTCAGTCATTGGAATTACTTCATGGATTTCATCCACATTTAAATCACCTCCAGTACCATAGTAATGTTTCAAAAGTGGAGTTACAGCTGCGTACCATCTTCTTAAAACGCCTTCTTTTCTAGGATCTTTTGGGTCGAAGTTAATCCCTGATTTAGCACCACCAATAGCAGGTCCAGCTACAGTGAATTTAACCTCCATAGTTTTAGCTAGAGATTCTACTTCTCTTTTGTCTAATCCAGCTCTCATTCGTGTTCCACCACCTGCTGCTCCACCTCGTA
>CALPOI020000162.1 GCA_943325145.2 Candidatus Planktophila lacus
CGATGGACCAATCGCGGTGAAAGACATCACTACGACTTCTGAAGATACACCGGTAACGATTGATGTGACTTCAAACGATACAGATCCGGATGGAACGATCAATGTGAAATCTGTCAAGGTGACTAAAAAACCTTCGAAAGGAACGGTGACTATTGATCCAATCACTGGTAAAATAACTTACGTTCCAACCACGAATACCAATGGAAATGATACCATAATTTACGAAGTGTGTGACAATGGTTCGCCAGTAGCTTGTGATACGGCTATTGTGGTAATCACTGTAACTCCAGTGAACGATGGACCAATCGCTGTGAAAGACATCACTACGACTTCTGAAGATACTCCGGTAACAATCGATGTGACTTCTAACGACACAGATCCGGATGGAACAATCAATGTGAAATCTGTCAAGGTGACTAAAAATCCTTCGAAAGGAACAGTAACCGTTGATCCAATCACTGGTAAAATAACCTATGTTCCAACCAAGAATACCAATGGGAACGATACATTGATTTACGAGGTGTGTGACAATGGTTCGCCAGTACTTTGTGATACGGCTATCGTAATCATAAAAGTTACACCAGTAGATGATGCGCCAGTATTTACTACAAAAGACACAACAATCTCAGTAACAGAAACTACAAAATTCTGTTTCGAAACGTTTGATGCTGATGGAGGTAACAACACGTTATCAATTAATTGCAACAAAAACAACAATGCAAAATTGATTGGTCAATGTATTGAATACATCAACAAAAACGATTTCAAAGGAAATGATACAATCTGTGTATTGATTTGTAACGCTAAAACATGTGATACATTAAAAGTTGTCTTCAATGTTGTTCCGAAGGCGAATGACGATGATGTACATACAGATGATCAAACACCTATTGCCATCAATGTTTTGAAAAATGATAAAAATCCGCTTGGATTAAGTGCTTCAATATCAATTATCAAGCAATCAAAACGAGGGAAAGCGGTGGTAAACACTGATGGAACAATCACCTATATTCCTAAACCAGGATATTGTGGATTGGATACCTTCTATTATAAAATGTGTGACGTTAAAAATCAATGTGATTCAGCAATGGTTGTAATCGATAACCGACTTAAAGATTCAGATGGTGACGGTATTCCAGATTTTATTGAAGGTGATGCAGATATGGACGGTGACGGAATCTCCAATAAAATGGATTTAGATTCTGACGGTGATGGAAAACCAGATACTGAAGAAACACCGATAGCAGATCCTTGTAACATTGCAAGTACGAATGATACGGATAACGATGGAAAACCAGACTATCTAGATTTCGATGGAATTTACATCCCAGAAGGATTCTCTCCAAACGATGATGGAATTAACGATAAATTTGTGATCAAAAACATCGATTTATTCCCAGCTAATAAAATCTATATCTATAACAGATGGGGGAACTTGGTGTATGAACAAGAAGGTTATAACAATGAATGGGATGGTAAGCCAAATGTTAGCGGAACACTTGGAGATGATAAACTACCAGTAGGTACGTATTATTACATTCTTGAATTGAATGACAAAGAGAAACTGAAATTTAACGGATTTATTTACTTAAATAACTGATAATAAAATGAAAACAATAAAACTCTTATGTACCATCCTATTTATTGGATACTTGAGCAACAGCTATTGTCAGCAAGAAGTACAATTTACGCATTACATGTACAATACGTTGAGTGTAAATCCAGGTTATGCAGGATCAAAAAATCTATTGAATGTTTCAAGTTTGTTGAGACAACAATGGATTGGAATTGATGGAGCACCAATGACTCAAAACATCTACCTTCACTCCCCTATTCCAACAAAGAATATGGGAGTTGGACTTTCATTTGTAAATGATAGGGTTGGACCTATTGGACAAACTTCGATTGCCGCAGATTATTCTTATACAATCAACATAAACAGTCAATCTAAATTGAGTATAGGAATTAAATCAATGGTGAATTTTATTCAAGCCAACTTAAAAGGACTGAAATTAGATCAACAAAATGACCCCTCATTTTCATCCAACACGTCTAAAGTTACACCAAATGTAGGTTTAGGTATTTATTACCATACAGATAAATGGTACGCGGGTATTTCAACACCAAAATTATTGGAATCTGAAATAAATGCAGGAAGTACTTCCACATTTTCAAAACTAAATAGACACTATTACATCATTGGTGGTTACGTTGCATCACTGAATCAAGACTGGAAATTAAAACCCGCATTCTTAGTGAAACTAACACAAAATGCACCTGTAAGTATTGACATGTCTTTGGAGACTTACTTTAAAAATAAAATTTCTTTGGGGATCATGCATCGTTGGGAAGACTCATTCGGTTTCTTAGTTGGTTATCAGTTATCTAACCAATTGAGAGCAGGAGTTTCTTTTGACCAAACAATCAGTCGTCTAAGTAATTATAATAACGGGACTTTCGAGATGTTTTTAAGTTATGATTTCTTATTCTCCAACGATAAAATAATTTCACCAAGATATTTTTAAAAATAAACACTTATGAAAACAATACAACTGATCATCGTTTTCTGCTTCGGAATACTTTTTTTAGGTCAATCGAATGAGCCACCTAAATTAAAACGTGCGAATAAATTATATCAAGATTTTGCATACGCTGAAGCAATCCAATTGTATGAAGAATTAGCTAGTCAAGGAATTGAAATAGAATTTATTTCTGAAAAATTGGCCAATTCATATCGCTTTATTAATGATACAAAAAATGCTGAAAAATGGTATAAAAACTTTGTGAACTTTGGAAAATTCTCAGCAAATGACGCTTTCTATTACTCCATGGCTTTAAGATCCAACGGGAACGTACAGGAAGCTGATAAATGGATGTTGAAATTTAAAGAAATGAATGCCAACGACTCACGTGCAAAAGAATTCTTGAGTAAAGATCAAAAGTTAGCCAACATTAAAAAGAAAAAAAATAATTACCGCATTGCTAACTTGAATTTTAACACAAATGGAATTGAATTTTCTCCATTTAGTATGAACGAACAACAGCTTGGAATTGTAGCTGCAAATTCCTCCAAACAAATTATAAAAAGAGAATTTGCTTGGAATAAAACTCCATTCTTAGACTTTTTTACGGTATCAAAAATAAATGATACCACTTTTTCGACTCCAGAACGATTAAAAGGTAAAATTAATTCCAAATACCACGAAGGTCCTGGACATTATGTAGCAAATGACAGTATAATTTTCTTTACTCGAAACAATTACCTCACTGAAAAAAAACTTAGTAAAGACGGTATTCTAAAATTGAAAATTTTTAAGAGTCAGAAGAATAAAAAAGGGAAATGGAATAAAATTGAAGAAGTAAACTTAGGAAATTCTAACTATTCATTTGGACACCCTTCAATTTCTGCAGATGGAAACAAATTATTCTTTACGTCTGATATGCCAGGAAGTATAGGTGGAACAGACATTTGGATGGTTGAAAAAAAGTCAAAAAGATGGTCTTCTCCGATCAACTTAGGTCCAGAAGTCAATACAGAAGGGAATGAAATGTTTCCATTTGTTTCAATAAATGGCGATCTATTTTTTGCTTCCAACGGTCACTTTGGATTAGGTGGTTTAGATCTTTTTTATGCTCCTTTCAAAAACAATGAATACAAACACATTTATAATTTAGGCGAAGGGATTAATTCTCCTAAAGATGATTTTGGAATGATTGCAAATGAGGGTCTGACTAAAATCTATTTCTCTTCGAATAGAGATGGTGGAAAAGGTGACGATGATATTTATTTTGCAAATGTACTAGCTCCAATTCAAATCAAATTACTCACAATTAAAGTAAAAGACATTGCAACTGATTCCTATTTGGCAAACACAAAAGTTACGATTGAACAAAACAATAGAACATTTACTTACCTCACAAACAATAAAGGTGAACTTGAACTAATTATTGAACCAGGAAGCGAAATAAAGCTAACGGCGAGTTTAGCAAATTATAAAAATACTGCAACAATCATTCCTTCCGATGAAAGCTTTGATCCAATGACTGAAACATTGTACCTCGCTCAAGACAATCAATTTTATTTGAGTGCTGCTGTAAAAGATTTTAAAACCAAAAAAGCGATTGAAAATTCTACAATTATCATTAGAAATAAAAGAAAGAAATATATCTATACGACTGATGTCAATGGCGAAATCTTTATCCCGCTTCCAACTGTAAAAATAGGTGACACTCTTAATTACTCCGTTTCTATTGAAAAAGAAGGCTATTTCGGAAAAGAGTTTACTTACAAACAATTGATAGACACTACAAAAAATGTGTATAGTTTAAATGCTGAACTTGACTTCAACCTGCATAAAATTGAAAAAGGTGCAGAAATTGGGAAAGCAATCAATATACAACCCATTTACTTCAATTTGGATAAAGACAACATTCGAAGAGACGCAGCGATTGAATTGGACAAAATTGTTGCTATCCTAAAAAAATACCCGAACATCAACATTGAATTGGGTTCACATACCGACTGTAGAGCAAGTGCAGAATACAACGATGATTTATCTGAAAGAAGAGCTGAATCGTCCAAGAATTACATTATTTCTAAAGGGATTGATGCCAGTCGATTGTACTGGAAAGGATACGGAGAAACAAAACTTGTCAACAAATGTGAATGTGATTTAATCGATACGAAACATTATCCTGAAAAACTTCACCAACAAAATAGAAGGACTGAGTTTGTAATCGTAGAAATCGAACAATAATTATATTTCGATTCGAGACACAAAAAATTCTTTAATTAAAAACCTACAAAAAATAAAGTTGCACTAAAGTGCAACTTGTTGTACATTTGAAAAGTGAATACCAACAAAGTAAGAACTGTTATCACATATAAAAGTTATTTCGAAGAATTTTTCATAAAACAAAAAAGTAAAGTCCAAGACAAAATAATCTGGACTTTAGATTTAATTGAAGAATTGCCAAGAGTACCTGAAACGTATTTAAAATACCTAGAAGGCACAGACGGTCTTTATGAAATAAGAATAAAACTTGGTAGCGATATTTATAGAATTTTTAGCTTTTTTGATGAAGGGAAACTAGTTGTACTGACTAATGGGTTTCAAAAGAAAACTCAAAAAACACCAAAACAAGAAATCGAAAAAGCCCTAAAAATTAAGAAAGAATACGAAAACGAGAATTCGATACGCGAAAACTAATAAAATAAAATTACCATGAGTAAGACAAAAAATAACACATTGACTCTAAAAGAATTCAAGGACAAACATTATGGAAAAGTTGGGTCAAAAAAACGCGATCTATTAGAAGAAGGTTATGAAAGTTTTAAGATTGGTACATTAATTCATGAAGCAAGACTTGAAAAAGGAATGACTCAAGAACAACTTGCTGAAAAGATAGGTACCACAAAATCCTACATCTCTAAAATTGAAAACAATATAAAAGAAGTAAGACTTTCTACATTGAAAAAAATTATTGAAATAGGTCTTGGAGGAAATCTTGAATTGAATATAAATCTGTAAAGAAAAACTCATACAACATTCGATAAGTATCGGAACAGGTGTGACATTTTTTATACGCAACGATTAAAGACTTTTGAATTGGTCTTATTGTACTTCCCTAAATAGAGTTGACCGTTTTGGTTAATATTCTTCTTTAGTTTCATTTTCCCAAATCGGACAATTATGATTCAGAGGTTCTTCTCTTGGGCAAAAATGAAAGAGACTCGATGTCTCTTTC
>CALPOI020000163.1 GCA_943325145.2 Candidatus Planktophila lacus
CTACACCCACACCTCCTCCACCAACGAGTTACCTAATTCATAAAAACGGACAAAATAGTGGTCCCTTTACATTGGCTCAACTTCAGCAAATGGCTCAAAACGGAGAGTTTACACCACAGACCCATGTCTGGAAACAAGGTATGACAAATTGGGAATTGGCAGGAACAATTAATGAAATAAATCTTCTATTTGCAGCCACTCCTCCTCCTCCTCCTCCTTCTGTCTGATACGAATAATTTACAAGTGGTTATATAAATAAAGTTTAAGAAATGAAAATAAACACAACATCAGCGCTCCTAGCTAGTTCTATGGCATTACTAATAAGTTATGGGCTATATTCAATGCAGTCATTTTCAATAACCAATCAATTAATCATAGGTGTTTCAAGTTTTATACAACTCACAGTACAATTAATATTCCTTTTAGCGCTTCAAACGAATTCAGCAAGAACTAACATTAATATCCGTACAATTTCAATCGTTTTTTTACTCATCAACTTAGGAAGTAATACTTTTTTTGCATTACAACACTTTAATAGTACAACCTACATTATTACCAACGGTTTGCTCTTTAGCAGTTATTTATTGATCGTTTTCAAAATATCTACCAATGAAAGCGCTTCATGATATTCGATCATAACTCAAATAAGTTCTTAGACTACATCTAATAATATTCATAGAACAATGTCTGTAGTAAGTAACTAGAATCTCTAGGATTTTACTAATTTTGTTTCCCTATGGAACAAAATAACATGTCCTTCCTAGAGCATCTAGAAGAATTGCGTTGGAGATTGGTTCGAAGTTCAATTGCGATCCTTTTATTTTCAGCTGTAATCTGGTTTTTTCAAGAATGGATCATCGATCATCTTTTCTTGTCAATGAAGGATAAAAACTTTGTGACTTTTAAACTTTTTTGCCAATACTTCAATATTTGCATTGAAAACATTCCAGTAAAAATGCAAAGTACTACAATGGCGGGGCAGTTTTCTTATGCCTTAATGATGTCAATTATGGGTGGAATCGTAATTGCATTTCCTTACATTTTCTATCAACTTTGGTCGTTTGTAAGTCCTGGGTTAAAAATGAAAGAAAAAACAGCCCTCAAAGGCATTGTCTTTTACGTAAGCTTACTTTTTTTTACAGGTATATTGTTTGGTTATTATGTGGTTGCACCATTGTGCGTTCAATTTTTTGGATCCTACCAAATTTCAAAAGACATCGAAAACATCTTTACAATTAGCTCTTACATGAGCACTATAATTTCCACTGTATTCTATACTGGTCTCTTATTTTTACTTCCTGTAGTGGCATATTTATTGGCGAAACTTGGGATTATTAACTCAGAATTTTTATCGAAATACCGAAAGCATTCAATCATTGGTGTATTAATATTATCCGCAGTAATCACACCCCCAGATCTTGTAAGTCAAGTAATTGTGGCAATACCTATCGTACTTCTGTATGAAATCAGTATATTTGTCACAAAACGAATTAACTACAACAAAATCTGATGTTTCAAAAGGTACTTTCCCTTATTTTTTGCTTTATACTATTTCACGGATTTTCTCAACAAACGGAAGTCTTTGGTAAGATAATAGATAAAGAGACAAAAAAACCACTTCCTTATGTGAAAGTGAAATTTAAAAACTCTAAGATTGGCACGATAAGTGACAGTATTGGTAACTACAATTTATCAACTTATTACGCCACTGATTCATTGCTTTTTATTCTACCGAGTTATAAATACATTCGAAAAAAAATCAAACTTGATACACGGCAAGAAATAAATGTAGTATTAGAACCAGCGCTTACCGAAATGAACGAAGTAGTAGTTCGCCCTCCAGATGAATTGCCTTCAACCATATTGCACAAAAAAATCATTGCAAACAAACCTATTAACAATAAAACGAAATTAATTGCCTATGAATATGAGGCTTACAATAAATTACAATTAGATTTAAATAACATCGATTCCTCCTTCAAAGACAACTCTATAGTTAAACATTTTGATTTCATTCTAGATTATTTAGATACAACTACCAATCAAAAAAAATTCCTTCCAATCTTTTTAAGCGAAAGTATTTCTGACTTCCATTACACAAAAGACCCTAAACAGAAATTAGAAATTATCAAAGCAAGTAAAACAACAGGGATGCAGCGCGTGCAAGTTACTGACCTTGTTGGAGATATCTATTTAGACGTGAATTTTTACGAGAACTTCATCTCTATCGTACAAAAAGATTTTGTAAGTCCATTAGCTAATACAGCGAG
This sequence comes from Candidatus Planktophila lacus, assembly GCA_943325145.2. Lineage (GTDB taxonomy): Bacteria > Bacteroidota > Bacteroidia > Flavobacteriales_D > Crocinitomicaceae > CANHVK01. Next base: position 2,271 of record CALPOI020000163.1, read on the forward strand.
AAACTTTTACAGATTCTATTTGGATGATTCCATGTTCATTGATAAAAAATGGTGTTATAAAATGCGATTTGTCCCAAGAAGATATGGGGATTTAACCTTTGAAGGAGAAATGTACATTCATGATACAACTTATGCAGTAAAAGAAATTAAAGCGAAAATTTCACCTGGTGCAAATATTAATTACCTACAGGATCTATACATCAAACAAAAATTTGAACAAGTAGACAAAGAAGTTTGGATGATGACGCATGAAGAAACTGTAGCTGATTTAAAAGTGACTAAAAAAAGTGAATTGTACGGTTTCTTTGCACGAAAAACTTCTTCAAGAAAAAACTTTGTAATAAACCAACCAAAACCAAACTCATTTTTTGATCAAAATAAACAAGTCATACTTAAAGACGATGCTTTACTCAAAGACTCAAACTTTTGGAACAGCCAACGTCATTTAAAAATCACCAAACAAGAAGCTAAAATCACAACAATGGCGGACTCTTTAAACAAGACACCATTTTTTGTGGCATTAAAAAAAATACCCTATCTATTAGGAACTGGATTTTACGAACAAGGAAAAATTGAATATGGAAGTCTATACGGATTGATTAGCACGAATCCTATAGAAAAAATCAGAGTTGGATTTTCACTTCGTACTTCTCAATATTTTTCTAAACAATTACGATTAATGGGAAATCTTGCCTATGGTTTTAATGATCATCGTATAAAATATGGAGCAGGTATCAATTACAAAACTAAAAACCCACAACGTACAGTATATAGTATCTATGTAAAGAGTGATTTAGACCAAATTGGAATGGCAGATGGTGCAAGTTTGATTGGATCCACATTTAATACAATATTCCGTACGGGGGCCTTAAATAAAATCACTTTTGAAGACAAGGTTGGAATTGCTATTGAAAAAGATTTAGGCAAAGATTTTGTTGTAAAATTGAGTAATGACTTAAGAAGAGTTACCCCACTTGGTATAGCAACATTTGAAAAATTGAATAACGGATCAATTGAAAACTTAGAAAATATTCAAACCAATGAAATAGGATTTAATCTGCGTTATTGTAAAGACGAAGAATATGTGAATGGTATCTTTGAAAGAAGAAATATAAAAAATAAAAATCCTATTTTCCACCTGAAATCAGTATTTGGATTCAAAAACATTCTTGGTAGTCAATTTGATTATCAAAAAATAGAATTGCAAATGCAACAATTTAGAAATATTGGCTCATTTGGCAGAATGGATTACCTAATTAAGGCTGGAAAGGTATTTGGAAATGTTCCATATCCATTATTAAAAGTACATGAAGGAAATCAATCTTATTGGTTAGAGACTAAAAGTTTTAACTTATTGAACTACTATGAATTTGTGTCAGATACTTATGTAACAGGTATATTTGAACAAAAATGGGGAGGATTCATTTTTAACTATTTGCCCTTAATCCAAAAATTAAAATTACGTTTAGTTTCAAGTATGAAAATGACTTACGGGACTCTTTCTGACAATTCTATTCGCACTTACCAGATTCCCAAGTTCGTTCGCTCGTTCAATAAAATACCTTATACCGAATTATCCGTTGGACTTGAAAATATCGCTCAGTTTTTTAGAGTTGATGTAATTTGGCGAATGACACACAATGAAGGAGCACAATTCCCTATTGGTGTACGTGGATTATGGACCTTATCTTTTTAAACAATGAAACTATACACTGATAATATTTTCAAAAAATACAAAGACAGAAATGTAGTGAATGGCGTTTCTGTTGAAGTAAATCAAGGGGAAATTGTTGGATTGCTAGGTCCAAATGGCGCAGGTAAAACAACTACATTTTATATGATTGTTGGACTTGTGAAGCCTGATCAAGGTGCGGTTTATCTTGATGATTTAGAAATCACCAACTACCCTATGTATAAACGTGCTCAACTTGGACTTGGATACCTTCCTCAAGAGGTTTCTGTCTTCCGAAAATTGAGTGTTGAAGACAACATAATGGCAATTTTAGAAATGACAGCGCTTTCTAAAATTGAACGAAAAGAAAAATTAGAACAACTTCTAGAAGAATTCAGTTTAACTCATGTGCGAAAAAATCTAGGAAATAGATTGTCTGGAGGAGAAAAAAGAAGAACTGAAATCGCGAGAGCTTTAGCAACAGACCCTAAATTTGTATTGTTAGACGAACCTTTTGCAGGAGTAGATCCTATTGCTGTAGAGGACATTCAACAAATAGTAGCTGATCTTAAAAAAAGAAATATTGGGATTTTGATTACAGACCACAATGTACAAGAAACGCTATCAATTACTAATAGAGCTTACTTGTTATTTGAAGGAAGTATTTTAAAATCTGGAACAGCAGAAGAGCTTGCTTCGGATGAGCAAGTAAGGAAAGTTTATTTAGGACAAAATTTCGTGTTAAGAAAATAATTATTTTCGAGCGATATCACCTTTAGTATCTACATTACTACCGTATGCATCACATCTACCTGCATTTTTTCGAGAACCACAAGAAGTAGCTAATAATGAAACTGTTAATAAAAATACTGTAATGTATAAACTTTTTTTCATTTGATTTATGATTTATATACTACAAAAATAGGATTTTACACCAAGTAAATGGTTAATTTCAAAAAAATAGCATCGATTTTTTTTAACTTTTTAACGTTGAAAAAAAATAAAATATATTTTAAACTATTTTTAACAACGTTTGTGTGTGGATTTCATTTTATGATAGGATTCACTCAAAAAAATGATTCGTTGTATTATAAACTTGAATTTAGAAAAGCATATCCATTTAAAAATAAAGATGATGTTGCAAAACAACAATTTTTAGCATCTAAACTCAGTTATTATCGGAAAAAGGGAAATCTACTCTACGCTATTGATTCTATTGAAATAAAAAACGACTCAATTATAACCTGGGGTTATAAAGGACAAAAATTCAGTAAATCGCAATTGTTTTTTTCAATTTCAAATAATGAAACGTTTAGTGCTAAACCAACCCCTTCTTTCTCGAATAAATTTACAACCTCAGTACTAAATCCAATTGAAATAGATCAATATTTAAAATTAATTCAGCAAAAATTTTTAGATGTAGGATACCCATTTACATCCATTATCGTAGATAGTTTTCAACTTTTATTACCAACTTCTAATATCTATTATTCAATACATCCCTACCAACATTTTACATGGGGCACCATTCACCTTAAAGGGAACCTTAATACAAATAAAAAACACCTTGAGTTACTATCTTCAGTCTCTCCAAATTCAAATTATCAAGAGAGAATTAAGAATAATAGTACCCAACGAATCCGTCAATTCCCTTTTATACAAACCATTAAAAACTCTGAAGTTGTATTCACCAATGATTCTGTAGATTTATACCTCTACTTAAATGAAGCGCCCATAAATCGCATCAATGGACTAATGGGATTTCAACCTGCAACCAATGGCACTTATAA
>CALPOI020000164.1 GCA_943325145.2 Candidatus Planktophila lacus
AAATATCAAATTGCAATTATGTATGAAATAGTTCATACTGGTTCGATTGTTTAACCCAATAATGAGTACAAAGCCATCTGAAATAGAGATGCACTTCTTGTTAAAAAACTAAATTAATATGCCAAGATCGGTAAATCATGTTGCTTCAAGAGCTAGAAGAAAAGCAGTATTGAAGTTAGCCAAAGGTTACTTTGGAAGAAGAAAAAATGTTTGGACAGTTGCTAAAAACGCAGTTGAAAAAGGTTTAAATTATGCATACGAAGGACGTAAACAGAAGAAAAGAAACTTCCGTTCACTATGGATTATGCGTATTAACGCTGGTGCACGTCAACACGGTTTAAACTACTCTCAATTTATGGGAGCACTTCACAAAAGTGGAATCGAGTTAAACAGAAAAGTTCTTGCTGATTTAGCAATGAATCACCCTGAAGCGTTCAAAGCAGTTGTAGAAACTGTGAAAAAATAATAAGTATCCAACTCTATATCAGTTAAAAAGGAGCTATTAAGCTCCTTTTTTTATATCGTATCTTTTGTTTTATGAATCAAATTTGCTAAAAAATCTCTAGCTCTAAATAATTGGGCTTTAACAGTTCCTAAAGGTAGTTCTAGACGCTCAGATATTTCTTCATAACTTAATTCATCAAAATACCTTAACTCAACCAATTGTCTGTAACGAGGTTTTAATTTTGTGACTAATTCTCGCATTAAAACAACTTTCTGTGAATGGATGACTGCTTCTTCAGGATTGTGCCCCTCGGCACTCGTATCAAAAGAAATGTATTCTCCATCGTCATTAGTATAACCTTGATCCATTGAAGTTACACGAATTCTTTTTTTGCGAATAAAATCAATACAATTATTGGAAGCAATCTTAAATAACCACGTACTGAATGCATAACCAGGTGAGTATTGATCCAAACGACTAAACGCTTTTCCAAATGCTTCAATTGTCAAATCATCTGCATCATCCTCATTCTTTACCATTTTAAACATCATAAAATAGATTGAATCCCGATATTTTTCCATCAATTCAGCAAATGCCATTTGATTCCCTTCTTTTGCTTTTTCTAGCAGTACAAGGTCTTGTTTCGCTTTTTCAGAAAAATTTTCGTTTACCTCCATTTTGATAATTTTGGTTTGTCAGATAAATAATACATACAGGTTATCATCAAATAATAAAATAATTCTAAAAACGGAAGTAATAGAACAAATCTCTTACCATCTAACTTGGTAAAACAAATCCCTAAAACAATCCATTTCACTATTGTTATCGCTGCAATTAATATGCAAGACAATAACATATACTCTAAATTAAACAACAAAGAAACAAAACAAACCCCCATCATAAATAACGACAACGGATATATTCCTAACAATGATTTTTTAATAAACGTATATTTTGATGAAGTTGAATAGTGTCTACTCTTTTGTTGTAGGTACTCTTTCCATGTTGGTTTGGTTGAAGAATAACAATAACTCTCTTTATCAATGTGAATGACTACATTATTTTCCACAGAAGCTTCTTGCACAAATAAATCATCATCTCCAGAGGAAATAGAATAATGTGTTTTAAATCCACTGACAGAATTAAATGCTTTTTTTGTGTATGCTAAATTTCTTCCTACCCCCATATATGGAATATTGGCTAATGCATAAGAAAAATAATTTACCGCTATAAACACAGCATCCATTCGGATAATACTATTTAATATCCCTTTCTCTTTTCTATAAGGACCGTAACCTAAAACTACTTGCCCTCCTCTACCAAAACCTGAAACTAAGTTTCTCAACCATAATTTTGAAGCTGGAAGACAATCTGCATCTGTAAAAACTAAGTATTCTGAAGTTGCAGATTTAATCCCTAAAGTCAATGGTAATTTTTTTCCGTTTCCTAAGTGCTTACTTCGTTCAACTTCAATAATTTTTAAATTATCATGTGATAATTTCAATGCATTTAACACATTGTAGGATTCATCAATCGACTGATGATTCACAACAATCACCTCAAAATTAGGATAATCCTGAGTGAGTATCATAGGTAAATTTTGAAATAAATTATCAGATTCATTTCGTGCAGCTATAATAATGGAAATAGGAGGTGTAAAATCCTTATTTACCCCCTCATTTTTTTTACTGTAAATTGCAAATCGCATGTATATGAAAAATAGATATGCCATTTGAATTAATATAAAAAACACAAGAAAAAGGAACACAATCAATGGAATGGAAAAATCAAATTCAGGTAAAATTGTCATGAAAAAAAGGATATTATAATTGAAATCACTGATAATCTAAATAGCACTATATTTGCAAAATATAAATTTTAGCAAATATATGAATTTTGAACTTCATCATACGGATACAAAATCAAAAGCTAGGGCTGGGACATTAACAACAGATCATGGTATAATCGAAACTCCCATTTTTATGCCTGTTGGAACTGCCGGAACGGTAAAAGGTGTTCACCAACATGAATTAAAAACTGATGTTAAAGCACAGATCATTTTAGGCAATACATACCATCTTTATCTTCGCCCTGGTCTTGATGTCCTTCAAAATGCTGGTGGACTTCATCAATTTATAAATTGGGACAAACCGATTTTAACTGATAGTGGAGGTTATCAAGTATATTCATTATCTGGAACCCGAAAAATAAAAGAAGAAGGTGTGAAATTTCAATCACATGTAGACGGAAGTTATCATCTGTTTACACCTGAGAAAGCGATAGAAATTCAACGAGTAATTGGAGGTGATATCATAATGGCATTTGATGAATGTACTCCCTACCCATGTGATTATGCATACGCGAAAAACTCCATGCACATGACGCATCGTTGGTTAAAAAGATGCTTTGAAGCCATGGATAAAACTTCACCTTTGTACGGCTACCAACAGACTCTCTTCCCTATCGTTCAAGGGAGTACTTACATGGACTTAAGAAAAGAATCTGCTGAAACAATTGCTTCATATGATGCCATTGGAAATGCAATCGGCGGACTTTCAGTAGGTGAACCGGATGAGGAACTTTATAAATACACTGATTTAGTGTGCTCAATCCTACCTCAAAGTAAAGCAAGGTATTTAATGGGCGTTGGTACACCTGTTAATCTTCTGGAATGTATTTCGATGGGGGTTGATATGTTTGATTGCGTTATGCCTTCTAGAAATGCGCGACACGGATTGTTATTTACTTCAGAGGGAACAATAAATATCAAAAACGAAAAATGGGAGAAAGATTTTAGTCTAATTGACCCCAATGGAACTTCTTACGTAGATCAAACTTACAGCAAAGCCTATTTAAGACATTTAATTAAAACCAAGGAAAACCTTGGTATTCAGATAGCTACTTTACATAACCTTTCTTTCTACTTAGAACTAGTAAAAACAGCGCGAAAAAATATTTTAGCAGGTACATTTACAGAATGGAAAAATTTACAAATCCCTAAATTGAGTCGTAGATTATAATGCTAACAATCATAGATAAATACATAATTAAAAAATTTCTGAGTACCTACTTTTTTATGTTAGGTATCATTATGTTATTGTCTATGGTATTCGATATTTCTTCACGATTAGGGGAATTCATTGAAAATAAAGCACCTATAAAAGCAATATTTATTGATTATTACTTGAATTTCTTAATCTATTACGGAAATACTTTTTCATCTTTAATTGTGTTCATTTCTGTGATTTGGTTTACCGCAAAATTATCCCAAGACTCTGAGATTATTCCTTTATTGTACAGTGGTCGACCGTTTATAAGAATTGTTCGACCTTACATGATAAGTGCCACTATATTGATGATTCTTTCTTTATTCATCAACAATTATCTATTACCGATTTCTAATAAAATTCGATTTAATTTTGAAGAAAAGTATTATAGATCACGTTTATTAGTTGAAAATTATCATGCTGAAATTGAACCTGGTAAATATGTTTACTTTTCATCTTACAACAGCGATGATAATTTGGTTTACAACATCACCATTGAAGAATGGACAAATAAAAATATCCCTCACAAATTTATCCGAGCAAATTCAGCAAAAAATATTGACAAAACTAACAAATGGGTTTTAAATAATTACTACATAAGAACATTTGGTTCACCCAATGACACCTTAATTTCTGGAAAAGAATTTACAACAAATTTTTCTTTCACAATAAAAGACATCGCTATGAGAGATGAAACTTCAGAAACAATGTCACAAAGTCAACTCAAAAAATTCATCGAACACGAAGAAAAAAAAGGTTCTACCAATGTTCCAAGATTTAAACTTACTTTGTATGAACGCATCTCTCTTCCTTTTGCAACCTATGTTCTAACATTGATTGGAATTGCTGTTTCAAGTAGAAAAAAACGAGGGGGCATTGGCGTAAATATTGCAATAGGATTAGGATTTGTTTTTATCTACATTTTCGCAATGAAAGTAACCAATGTAGCCGCATTGAATGTTGGATTCCCTCCATTAATTGCTGTATGGATACCAAATATACTCTTCGGAATTCTAGGGATTTACCTTTATAAAATTGCACCAAAATAAATTTAAACTAAATAAATTATGTTTGACATGAATAATGAATTGTTCAAAAAAATGCAAGAAGCAGTTGAGTTGAGCAAAAATAAATTGGAATCACTATCTGTAGTTGGTGAAGCAGCAGGCGGATTGGTTCGAATTGAATTAAATGGAAATAGAAAATTGAAGTCGCTTGAAATTAATGCGCCTTTGAAAGACATTGAAAAAGAAGATTTAGAAGATTTTATTTCAATTGCACTTGACAGAGCTTTAGAACAAGCGAATGAAATCAACGAAAAAGAGATGTCAAGCTCAGCGACTTCATTCTTACCTAAGTTTTAAAATTTGCTGATCTATCGACTGTATTATCAAATTGGTTATGAAAAAAAAAGAAGCTAGATTATACTATCAAAATCTTCGAAATCAATTAACTGAAGATGAAATAAACAATCTGTCTCTGAAAATCATCATCAACTTCATAAATCATTTCGAACCTTCAGATAAAACAATCAGTGTTTTTCTTCCAATAATTGCTAAAAGAGAAATTAATACTACTTTCCTATTCAGTTTAGCTACTAATTTCAGATTAGCAATACCAAAATGGAATGAAGAAACAAACCAATTGACACATTACTTATACGAACCATCTACAACAACTTTTATCACTTCCAAATTAGGTATTCAAGAACCCGAAAACGGTGAGATTATTACTCCTGAAAACATTGATTATGTATTAACGCCATTACTGGCTGTAGATAAGAAAGGTATAAGAGTAGGTTATGGAAAAGGAGTATACGATACTTTTTTCAAGAATTGTTCCGCTGAAACATTGAAAATTGGATTGCATTATTTTGACATTACTCAAAAGATAGAAGACACTAACGATTTTGATGTTCCACTTAATTATTGTATCACACCCGAAAAAATCTTCCATTTTGAATAACAACAAAAAACATCAAGGCAAATACCATTTACTTATTTTTCTTTCTATACCAACGGTTTTAGTCCTCATTTTTCTTGTGAAAAATCTAATTTTAACCTTAGGATTCCTCGCTTTAATTTCAGTAACCTCCTATAGATTATTTAAAAAAAAGTAACTCACTTAGAGATTATTTTATAACTTTAAAGAAAAGATACAATATAATGAAGTCGG
>CALPOI020000165.1 GCA_943325145.2 Candidatus Planktophila lacus
CCTTATTAAAACCAATTTCTGCAAATAATGCTTGTGGAAAACGGGAAAGTATACCAACAGTAATTAATAATGAAATACCATTACCAATTCCTTTGTCAGTAATTCTCTCACCTAACCAAACAGCAAACATTGAACCAGCAATTAAAACAATTGTTGATTGAGCCCACCACAATGAACCTGCATCAACAGGAAGTGCACCTTTATTACCAACCCATAGTGTTAAATAAGAAGGTGCTTGTAAAGCACAAATTACAATTGTTAAAATGCGTGTGTAATTACTAATTCTCTTTCTACCAGACTCACCCTCATTTTGCATTTTCTGTACAGCTGGTACAGCCATTCCTAATAATTGCATTATGATAGATGCACTAATGTAAGGCATGATACCTAAAGCCATAACAGATGCATTAGAAAAACCTCCTCCTGAAAATAAAGAAAGTAATGATTCTAAAGCGTTAGAGCTTCCTTTTGCATTAGCTGCTGATAAAGCATCATAATTTACACCTGGTAAAATTATGAAAGAACCTAGTCTATAAACAAGAATTAGAGAAAGAGTCAAAATAATCCTCTTTCTCAATTCTTCTACTTTCCAAATGTTCTTTATGTTCTGTATAAATTTTTTCATTTGCTAAAATAATGGCAAAGATAATTAGATTTCTGAACAATTACCACCAATTGCTTCAATAACTGACTTAGCAGATGAAGAAAATTTATGTGCAGTAATATTTATCTTAGTAGTTAATTCACCACGACCTAATACTTTCACTAAATCGTTACGTGAAATGATACCAAATTCTCTTAAAACATCAGGAGTTATTTCAGTGACATTCTTTCTTTCAATTAATGATTGAATAACATCAAGATTGATCGCTTTGAACTCAACTCTGTTGATATTTTTAAATCCAAATTTAGGAACACGTCTTTGAAGAGGCATCTGACCACCTTCAAATCCGATTTTCTTGCTGTAACCTGATCTAGATTTAGCACCTTTATGCCCTCTTGTAGAAGTTCCTCCGTGACCAGAACCTTGACCACGAGCAATCCTCTTAATTTTCTTAACAGAACCTTTAGCGGGAGTTAAATTATGTAAATTCATTTTTTTTTAGTTTAAGAATTCTACTCAACAACTTCTAAAAGATGTTGTACCTTTTTTACCATTCCTAGAATCTGTGGTGTAGCTTCATGCTCAACAACTTGATTCAATTTTCTAAATCCTAAAGCTTTCACTGTTGCTTTTTGAACAGCAGGACGCTTAATAGCACTTCTTACTTGCTTTAATTTTATTGTAGCCATTTGTTCTAAATTAACCGTTAAACACTTTATCTAAACTAATTCCACGTTGTTTCGCAACTGCAACTGCATCTCTCATTTGAGTTAATGCATCCATTGTTGCTTTAATAACGTTGTGAGGATTTGAAGAACCTTGAGACTTAGCTAATACATTGTGTACACCAACACTCTCGAGCACTGCACGCATTGCACCACCAGCGATTACACCTGTTCCAGGAGTAGCAGGTTTAAGTAAAACTTCTGCCCCACCAAATTTACCTTTTTGAGTATGAGGAACTGTACCTTTTAAAATTGGAACACGAATTAAATTTTTCTTCGCATCATCAATTCCTTTAGTAATAGCCTCTGTTACTTCTTTTGCTTTACCAAGACCGTGACCAACGATACCGTTCTCATCTCCTACAACTACTATTGCAGAAAAACTGAAAGTACGTCCACCCTTAGTAACTTTTGTAACTCTATTTACAGCAACTAATTTATCTTTTAATTCAGTTTCTGTAGATTTAACTCTATTTAAATTGTTTGTTGCCATCGTTTAAAATTTAAGTCCGCCTTCTCTTGCAGAGTCAGCTAATGATTTTACTCTTCCGTGATACAAATATCCATTTCTATCAAAAACTACTTTTTCGATACCAGCTTTAATAGCTTTCTCAGCTACTTCTTTACCAACAATAGCAGCTTGTTCAATTTTTGTAACTTTTGAAGCTGAATCATTTTTATAAGAACTAGCAGCAACAATCGTTACACCATTTGTATCATCGATTAACTGAGCATAAATCTGCTTGTTACTACGGAACACAGTTAAACGAGGCAATTGAGCAGTACCAGAAACTTTTTTTCTGATTCTCCTTTTAATTTTTGCTCTTCTATTTATTTTACTAAATGCCATGATAATATATATCTAATTATTTTTTACCTGCAGACTTACCAGCCTTTCTTCTAATATCTTCACCAACAAATCTGATACCTTTACCTTTGTAAGGCTCTGGTTTACGAAGGGAACGAATTTTGGCAGCAACTTGTCCTACTAATTGTTTATCGTAAGATTCTAAAGTTACAACTGGAGCTTTACCCTTTTGGGTGTCTGCAGATACCTTAATTTCTGAAGGAAGTTCGAAAACTATTGGGTGAGAGTAACCTAATGACAACTCAAGACTTTGTCCTGTAGCAGTTGCACGGTAACCTACACCAATAACTTCCATTTCCTTCTTGTACCCTTCCGAAACACCAACAATCATATTGTTAACCAAAGCACGGTATAAACCATGTTTTGCTCTATGATCAGGTGCTTCTGATTCGCGGCTAAAAGTGATTACATTTTCTTCAATTGTAACTTTAACAGCAGGATCTAACTCCTGTGTTAAAGCACCTTTAGAACCTTTAACGGTCATCGTTGTACCGTCAATTTTTACTTCTACTCCACTCGGGATCGTAATTGGGGATTTACCTATCCTTGACATTTTACTTGTTAATTAATTAATATACGTAACAAAGAACTTCTCCGCCAACGTTACTTTTTCTAGCTTCTTTATCAGTAATAACACCTTTTGATGTTGAAACGATAGCAACTCCTAAACCATTTAATACTCTTGGCATTTCAGAAGCTCCACTATATTTACGTAAACCTGGACGAGACGCGCGAACTAATTTAGTGATCGCTGGGGTCTTTGTCGACTGATTATACTTAAGTGCAATCTTGATTACACCTTGTTTTCCATCATCCTCAAACTTATAATTTGCAATGTAACCTTGATCAAACAAAATATGAGTCATAGCTCTTTTAACATTTGAGCCTGGTATCTCAACCATTTTTAATCTAGCACTACTAGCATTTCTAATTCGAGTTAAGAAATCTGCAATAGGATCTGTATTCATTTTTTCGAATATTCTAAAATTACCAACTTGATTTTTTTACACCTGGGATTTTACCAGCCAATGCCATTTCACGGAATGTTACCCTTGAAATACCAAATTGGCGCATATAACCTCTTGGTCTACCTGTTAATCCACAACGATTGTGTAAACGAACTTTTGATCCATTTGCAGATAATTTCTGAATTGCTAACATAGCATCCCATTTTGCAGCTTGAACTTGTTCATCTTCACTAGTAGATTTTAAAACAGTTGTTAAAGCAGCTCTTTTAGCAACATCTCTAGCAACCATTCTTTCTCTTTTGCGCTCACGCGCTTTCATTGATTCTTTAGCCATTGTAATTATTTTTTAATAAATGGAAAACCGAAAGCATCTAATAGAGCTTTAGCCTCTTCATCATTTTCTGCTGAAGTAACGAAAGTAATATCCATACCCATCATTCTACTTACCTTATCGATATCGATTTCAGGAAAAATGATGTGCTCTTTAATACCTAAGTTAAAATTACCTCTTCCGTCAAATCCTTTAGGATTAATACCTCTAAAATCACGAGTTCTTGGTAAAGCAACAGAAATAAGACGATCTAAAAAATCAAACATTTTATCTCCACGTAACGTAACTTTTGTACCAACAGGCATTCCTTTACGTAATTTGAAGTTAGAAATATCTTTCTTAGAAATAGTAGATATAGCTCTTTGTCCAGCGATACGAGACAATTCAACTACTGCATTATCAACTAATTTCTTATCTGCAACCGCATCACCAATACCTTGGCTTAATACGATTTTTTGTAATTTAGGTACACGCATAACGGTTTTGTACCCAAATTTTTCAGTAAGTGCAGGAATAATATCCTGTGCATACTTTTCCTTTAGTCTTGGCGTATAACTCATTACTTAATTTCCTCCCCTGACTTTTTTGAATAACGAACTAATTTACCTGCTTCGTTCACTTTACGTCCAACTCTTGCAGCTTGACCTTTATGAACGACCATAAGATTTGAAATATGTATTCCACTCTCCATTTCAATGATTCCTCCTTCCGGATTAGAAGCGCTTGGTTTAGCATGTTTTTTTACTAAATTAAGTCCTTCTACAGTTGCACGGCTTTTTTTCTTGTTAATTACAAGAATCTTACCTTCTTGTCCTCGAGATTCACCGCTAAGTACCTTAACGACATCTCCAACTTTAATGTGTAATTTCTGATTCATAACTTCCACAATTTTAAAGTACTTCGGGAGCAAGAGATACAATTTTCATGTAATTGTTCTCACGAAGCTCACGTGCTACTGGTCCGAAAATACGAGTTCCTCTCATTTCACCTGCTTGGTTTAAAATAACCACTGCATTATCATCGAAACGAATGTAGGAGCCATCAGCTCTACGTACTTCTTTCTTTGTTCTTACTATTACAGCCTTGGCTACCTGACCTTTCTTAACGGCACCAGAGGGCGTTGCACTCTTTACAGCAACTACGATTTTATCTCCAACGGAAGCATAACGACGCTTTGTACCGCCTAATACGCGTATACAAAGCACCTCTTTTGCTCCGGAGTTATCAGCTACTGAAAGTCTTGATTCCTGTTGTATCATTATTAATGATTATTTAGCTCTTTCGACAATTTCTACTAATCTCCAATTCTTATTCTTTGACAATGGTCTCGTCTCCATGATTTTAACTGTATCGCCTTCGTTACAGTCATTATTTTCATCATGGGCTACAAATTTAGTAGTTTTTTTCACGAACTTACCATATTTTGGATGTTTTACTTTTCTTTCTACAGAAACTACAATAGATTTCTGCATTTTATCACTAGTAACAATTCCAATTCTTTCTTTTCTTAAATTACGCTTTTCCATTTGAAGCTCATTTCTTTTTAATCAAGCCTAAGCTTGAACTCGTTTACACAACTCAGTTTTTAATCGCGCTACTGTTTTACGAACACTACGTATTTGTATCGGATTTTCAAGAGGTGTTACCTTATGAGAAATTCTCATTTTAGATAATTTTTCTTCGAAAACATCAATGCGACTTTTTAAGTCTACATCTGATAACTTTGTGATTTCTTGTTGTTTCATCTTTTAGTTATTTACCTGGTACAACATAGTCATTACGAACAATAAACTTACACTTAACAGGTAACTTTTGTGCTGCTAAACGCAATGCTTCTTTAGCTGTTTCATAGGAAACTCCATCAGCTTCAAAAAGTATACGTCCTGGCTTAACAACAGCTACCCAGTGACTAGGTGCTCCTTTACCTTTACCCATCCTAACCTCTGCAGGTTTAGAGGTAACTGGCTTATCAGGGAAAATTCTAATCCAAACCTGACCTTCTCTTTTCATGTAACGCGTAACGGCGATACGAGAAGCTTCAATTTGTCTAGAAGTTATCCATGC
>CALPOI020000166.1 GCA_943325145.2 Candidatus Planktophila lacus
TGTTAAAAAGAATGAAAACCCATTTCAAAAAGGAAGAATACCAGTACATCACCATCACAGAATTTTGCGCCTACATGGGTTTAGATGAGGTCTTAATTTCAGAGATGATTAAGTAGTATTTATAATTAAATTTAATGCTATTTAGTTCCGTTTAAATTTTCTTTTATTAAATTTATAAAAGAAAATAGTTCATTAATTTACAACAAAAGAAATCAAATAAAAAGCGAACAAATTCGCGAACAATGTATTATTATTGTTTTTAATTGATTGATATAAAGAGTATTAATGCTAAGGTTAAAATCCCTCCGGGGTCACAAATTTTTTGGGTTGGGGTTAGTCCCGAAAGCTTTCGGGATCCTCCGGGGTCACGATTTGCCTCTCTTCGGAGAGGCAATTTTCTAAATTTTTTATAGTTGTTATTTAATAAACAGTTTATTCAATTAGAGGTTTTTTATGATTAAAGGCTAAGTTTTTGATTTAACAAAAAGTTAGGGGAAATTGTCTTTATAATTTAGTCAAATATCACTTTTTCTCGATGCATTAACTGTTTGTTTTCATTAGAAATATGCAGAGTATAGATTCCTCTTGGTAATTGTTTTACAGAAATAGGTTCTTCATTAATTAAAGAATTCAAAACTATTTGCCCCAAAGAATTGATCAATTCTAGTCTTAATTTTTCATTTACTTTTCCGCTAATAGTAAGTAATTCCTTAGTCGGATTTGGGAAAACAATTATTTTATTTTCAAATGAATAGTCATTTAATTTAGCGCAATTATCTTGTGTTACGTTAACTGATGTAGTAATAAACATACAATTCCCTTGGTTTGTAAGTTGCGCAAAATAATTACCAGGTACTTTTGCAAAATATACTGAATCTGTATCCATTAATTTTTCATTATTTCGATACCATTGGATGAAATTTGAATTGGTTGTTGATAAACTTAATTTTATAGAATCGTTTTGACATAAATTTATAATAGAGTCTCCAGTAATTGAGACAGGTTTTATTGTATCATAAATTGTCATTGAAATAGTTTTTGGTAAAGGAGATTTACATATTCCATTATCATATTTTACAGCTACTTCTTTATTTCCAGGAGTTAACCATTTAAGAATAAGTGTAGAACTTGAATCTAAACCACCAGAAACAATTCTATAGTCAATGTCTTTGATTTGATTTGGTATTATCCATTCGTAATTCATTTTATTTTTTTCGGTATAAAATTCTAATTCTTGATTTACACATCCATTTTCACTAGCTCCAAAAAGTGTTAATTGATTGTTGATTACATTTAGTGTGTCAGAATAAAAAATGCAAGATTGAAAAGTTATTGTTAATGAGTATTTTCCTGATTTTTTAGTAGTAATTTGATTGGTATTGGAATTTTCAATTTTTTGATCATTTAAATACCATTGATACGTGCTATTTTCATAAATTTCACTTGTTAATATGACAGAGTCGCCTTCACAAAAAGATAAAGGTCGAGAATTAGTAATTTTTAAATATTTAGAAACAGGTAGTATGTTGTATTTCTTTTCTAAATAGCATCCTTTACTGTCCTTAACGTATACAATCCATCCGTCTCTCGCATAGCATTGATTTTGTACTGAGTCCGCTTTTTCTTCACAACCCTCAAAACAAACTCTGTCCGGCCAGTAGTAGGTTTCATAAGGACCAGTTCCACCATGTGGAATATATTTTACATTCGTAGAACAGTCTTTCTCACAGTCAGTTCTTTGTTGAAGTACATCAACCGTAAGTTTTGGATTTAGGGTCAACTCAATCGTATCAGTTAGAGTACAAGTTTTTTCTAATGGATCTGTAATCGTAACCCAATATTTACCTGCCTTATCTGCGTTTATACTATATGTTGTATCTCCTGTACTCCAGCTGTATTTTTTTGCAAAAGGAACGGATAATAACGTGTTTTTACCTTCACAAACTAAATTGTTTTTTTGACTAGAGTTTATTTTTAAATTCTCAAATCTTTCAACTTTTACTTCATCGTTATCGTTATAATAGTTGTTAGAACTTAAAAATATGTAATTACCTAATGGGATGTTCTTTAATGTGTCTTCACCAGAGGTGCTTGAAAAGTATTTTGATAGATAGGTTGAAGTTACACCATTTTTCGTAGTCCAAATTGTCAGCTGACAGGATGCTTTGCGAAAAATAACTACAGTTCCTGAATTTGAATTACAGTCCCCTTTGATTACTTTAACATCATAGATGATAGAATTATTTTGAGCTAAAAATAATTTACTTGTTAAAGAGCAGATAATAAATATTATTGATTTAATAATTGAAGTTTTTTTCATGACTAATTAATTTAAATATTTTTTAATTAACGCAATTAATTCTAGAAGGTTGCCTTATTTTTTTAATAATCTAAATAGCTTTAGTGAATTATTTCAATGGTATGTATTAAGTTACTTCTACCCATTAAAAGAATTTATAAATGACTTTATAGGAATATTATAAAAAAGATAAACTAGAAAAAATAATTTAAATTTAAAGGCAACCCTCTAATTATTCTGTCGTTTAGATTACATAATTTCAATAAAATCAATGTATGAAGAAGAAAATAATTTTATTATCGGGAATTGTATTTCTAACATTTTCATGTAAAAAAGAGAACACTACCCCAACCAATGAAGAGAGTGGTTCAACTAAAATTGCACTCAAAGGTGAATATGCTGCAACAATTAAAGATGTTGATGGCAATAGCTACAAAACTGTTAAGCTTGGAGGCCAAACTTGGATGGCTGAAAATTTAAAAACAACACGTTTCAGTGATAGCACGGAAATACAGATTATTAAAGATGATGCAAGTTCATTATCTTTCCATAATTCTGGGTGTAGCGAATATCTTCATGATGCTTCGATTGGAAAAAAGTATGGAAAATTATACGATTGGTATACAATTGATCGTGTGAAAAATGGAAATAAAAACATTTGTCCTTCTGGATGGCATTTGCCAAAAATTGAAGAATGGAAGGAATTAGTTGAATATTTAGGTGGCCATGAAGTTGCTGGAGGATATTTGAAACAAGCAGGAACCGAGAATTGGCTGAGTCCAAACAAAGATGCAAACAATGCTTCATTGTTCAATGCGTTACCTGGAGGGGAAAGTATTTTAGTGAATTCTGATAAAGCACTTTTTGAAAAATTAGGTTCAACCGGAACTTGGTGGAGCTATAATTTCGATGAAGAAGACTACGATGTATCAGCATTGGTATTGATATTGAGTGCCGAAAACAGCAATGTCAGCTATAGAAATGCATATAAAAGAGAAGGGCTATCAGTTCGATGCTTAAAAGATTAAATATCCAATAATTTAAAATATATTGTATGAAAAAGAAATTGTTAATTATTACTGGAATTTTATTGGTTTCAATTTCCTGTAAAAAAGAATCTACAACACCTCAAACTAATGATTCAAATGTTACTTCAGACACAACCTCGCATTTGGACGGTGTTTATGGACCTACAATCAAAGATGTTGATGGAAATAATTATAAAACTGTGAAAATTGGAAGCCAAGTTTGGATGGCAGAGAACCTTAAAACAACACGTTACAATGACAGCACAATTATACCAAATGTTACTGATTACTCAGAATGGCAATATACTACAAGAGCTTGGAGATATTATAAAGATAAATCTGAGTACAATGAATTGTATGGAAAGTTATATAACTGGAATACAATTGATAAAAAAATTAATGAAGACAAAAACATTTGTCCAAATGGATGGCATTTACCAAGTATAGAGGAATGGAAAGTATTAGTGAATCATCTGGGTGGTGATAGCATTGCGGGTGGAAAACTAAAACAAGCAGGAATTGTGAACTGGATAAAACCCAATAAGGATGCAACTAATTCTAGTTTATTCAATGCTCTACCAGGAGGATTTGCTGGTGCTGGTGCTGGATTCAGTGGGGTTAATGCATTAGGCTCATGGTGGACCTACAATCCTGAATTATCTGATACATACACTTATAAATCAATTTATTTAATTGGAAATAGCGGACAAGTATTTTACAGAGACGCTTATTCTGCAGAAGGTTTATCTGTACGTTGTTTAAAAGACGAATAGTTAATAAATATATTAAGTTTAGAGTCCATCTTTTTGATGGACTTTTTAATTTAATTGTAATATTTTTTACTTATTGTTGAGTTTAGTATGTTCTTTTTGCTAAAAAAAACTTTTAAATTCAATGATAAAGATCGACTTTTCAATTCAAAATGTAATCATTTTCTTTTTATTACATTTTTTTTATTATATTTAGAAGTCACTTAAATTTCAATAGTATGAAAACAATTGTAGCTATTTTTTTAGTTTTTACTTTATTTAAAGGTTTAAATGGTTATTCACAGGGCAGAGTTTCTGAAAGACAATTGATGAATTTAGGTATTGCCATTACTGATAATGACATGCCTAAACTTATGAATTATAAGAGCGCAAAATTGGCTTGTCAGAAATTAGGAAAGCAATGGAGACTCCCAACTCAAGATGAGTTTAGTAGTGCTGTTAATGAGTATGGTATGAATGAGATTAAAGGAATTTATTGGTCTAATGATTACATTGGTGATGTTTATATAGGAGAAGAATTTCCAGGTGAGTTAAATGGATATAAACCTTTACTAACAGATAAAAATGCTGTTCGTTGCGTTCGTAGATTACGTCCAAGCGAAATGGGAGAATAAATTAGGAATAAGTTAACTGGTTTTATTTGTATTCAGTAATTCCACAACAACCTTTAAACTACTTGGACCAAATCCATGTAAAAGAAGGAGTTGTTCAGGTTTGTAAAAGGCTAATTTTTCGAGCGTAGTGATTCCTTCTTTTTCTAAGGCCCGTCTTGCTGGAGCTGAGAATTTTTCTAGAAAAGGATTAGCTAATTTTGTTTCTTCCTCACAAATAGGACAAGTACGACATTCACTTGATTTCTTAAAATTGTGTCCATTTACACAGGTGTGTAATTTCTTTTTTTGAGCTTTATTTAAGTTTTCCGCAACTCTAAAGGCGATGATTTGTTCTATCAAATCGAAAGGTAATTCTTGGTCAAATTTGAATTGTATGGTTCCTTTTGAGAATTTGTAGTCACTTAGCATCTTCTCGAAATGTTTGATTCCTGAACCTGTTGGATAAAATCCAATGTGTTTTTCATAGCCGGCAAAATAGACGAGCATACCGTGGTATTTATAGGCAGGCATTTTGTAACTAATTACTTCTTCTGCTTCGGGGATAACATTTCGAATAAACGTTCTAAGTTGATGTAATTTCTCTTGAGACTGCGGAGGACAATTGGTAATGTAGAGGGTAACTGCAGATGAAGACATTGTATTAAAATCAAAAATTTATATTGCTAACTTACAATTTTTTGATAAAATTCAATAACAACATGACAAAAAATAAATAGTTAAAAATCAGTAAATTAAATTGATTTTTACTTGTTTAAAACCTTGAAATTCAGTATCTTAGATGATGTTTACCGACAAGTCTAAAATTCCAAATCCCAAGGTTAGTAA
>CALPOI020000167.1 GCA_943325145.2 Candidatus Planktophila lacus
AACGGACATAGCAGCTAGAGGGTTAGATATTAATGATTTATCTTTTGTTGTTCACTTTGAATTACCTGATCAATTAGAAAATTACATTCATAGAAGTGGTCGAACTGGTCGAGCTGGTAAATTGGGTTTGTCAATCGCATTTATTGAATCAAAAGAAATTCGTTTTATTAGATCACTTGAAAAAGAATTAGGAATTAAATTCCATGAAATTAAGTAGAATTCTATTTAACATAATGTATGGGTGTTAATTACCAAATTTGTCCCTGTGGATCAGGAAGTATTTACACAGACTGTTGTGGTCGTATACATATTGATATAAATACAGCAAATAATGCACTCGAATTAATGCGAGCAAGGTATGTAGCATTTGTGTATCAATATGGAGATTTTCTTGAAATAAGCCATCATCCATCAACTAGATCTAATTTTTCAAAAAGAAAAACTATGAAATGGGCTAAATCTGTTGAGTGGTTGAAATTAGAAATATTGTCATTCTCAGAATTAAACGAAATGATTGCCAATGTTTTATTTAAAGCTTATTATATTGAAAAAGGAAAAATAGAGTTCATTTACGAACATTCCACATTCAACAAAGATTTGGGTTATTGGACATATGTCGATTACCTACCAATTTAAGTTATATTAATTTTGTCTTATAATTAATATTATGTTAAATAGGATATTGTGTTAAAACAGCTAGCTCAAAACCTAGCTGTTTTAATATTTACAATTTATCAATTAAATCTACCAATCGATTCGAGTACCCCGCTTCATTGTCGTACCAACCTACAAGTTTAACCATGTTGCCAATTACACTTGTTAATTCACTATCAAAAACAACACTGTGAGAATTACCAACAATGTCAACAGAAACCAATGGATCTGAAGTATATTCTAAAATTGAATGTAGATATGTTTCAGAAGCTTCTTTAAAGGCATTGTTTATTTCCTCAACAGATGGCACAGGTTCTGAAACAATTAGGGTTAAATCTGTTAAACTACCGTCTGGTACTGGAACTCGCATACCGCATCCACCAAAATGATTTTGTAATTCAGGAAATATTTTTGTCAATGCTTTCGCAGCACCTGTTGATGTTGGTACTATTGATAAAGCTGCTGCACGAGCTCTTCTTAAATCTTTATGTGGTGAGTCGTGTAATTTTTGATCTGTTGTATAACTATGAATAGTTGTAATGTAAGCACTTTCAATGGAAGTTAATTTGCGAATCACTTCAATCATTGGTGCTGCAGAATTCGTAGTACAAGATGCGTTCGAAATAATTTGATCGGTTTCCTCAATTAAATTTTCATTTACACCTAACACAACGGTACGAATATCTTCATCGTTTGCAGGAGCACTAATTACAACTTTTTTAACACTTCCTCTCAAATGTTTACCCGCTTTTTCTTTTGTTAAAAAAAGTCCTGTTGACTCAACTACATATTCTACTCCATAATCACTCCATGGAATTAATTCTGGGTCTTTATGTTGTACAAAATGAATTACTTTTCCATTTTCAAAAACTAAAGAATTCCCTTCAATTTTGAATGAAAGTTTTAAACCACCATGAACACTATCGTATTTCAATAAGTGTGCTAAAGTTTGAATGTCTGCTAGATCATTAACGACTGTAACGTTTGAAGTAGCATGTTCCAATGCAATTCTTGTAAAATATCTTCCAATTCTACCAAATCCATTGACCCCTATATTTTTGCTATTTGATTCCATTGTACTTAAAATTAATGTTTAACTTCAAAATAACCTGTTCTTTTTGCTTCTGTTCCATTGTTATATAAAATCCGAACAGCATACATGTATGTCCCCTCATCAACTATTTGTCCGTTTGAACTTTTACAATCCCATGCAGTATGTAAATCATTCATTTGCGACATAACATTCCCCCAACGGTTGTAAATTGTGCATGAAAATTCTTTGACATCTCCTGTGTAAATAAAAAATTTATCATTCCCTACTTTAGAACTAGTAACAACAACATTAGGAATTACCAAACATAATTCAGTATTTACTTTAATGAGTGTATCGAATTTACAACCATAATCTGTTTTTAATTCGTATTTATAGTCATTTCGTTCACCTAATTTTCTAGGTCGTATGATATAGTTCGTATCCCCTACCAACGTTTTTATTGCATTGTAGTTGAATGATTTATTCCATCCTTGTTCTGTAATTTTATTTTGATACGATTCAATAATTGGAAAAGCATCAGGATTGAAATACACTCCCCAATCAAAAATATAGCCATCATCATCTTCTTGGTTATCTTTAATTGAAAGTGTCCATTTACCTTTCACAGGGCAACCAATAAACTCAGCAAAAGATTGTTCAGGAGTATAAATACCATCCGGATTCAATGCATCAGCACCAATTAAATTTTTCTTTGTATTCCCCAATAAATACTCATCACCGAAAGTTCCTAATGTATTTTTAGTAGACGAAAAACAATATTGCCATCTTGGATATCCTTGTTTACCATTATCAATATCTAAATCGTTACCTATAGAAACTGCTACTTTACCAGGAAAAGCGTATTTTTCATTGTAAAATCCACCTGGTATCATCCCTCCGTTTTGTTTGAACGCATTGAAAATAACCGCTTGATTTCCTGTAGGACATTTTAACGTCATCTCTAAGTCACCTAAAAATGAATGTTCCATGGTAATGCAAACCATGTCAATATCTTTAACAGATTTAATGACAGTTTTATTACCGTAATCATCAATCTCAACAGGAGATTTAAAAATCCCTCCTGTTCCATCAGGCAATTTTATTTCAGCTAAATACAATCCACCAACCTTGAATACTCCTTTCTTTAAATGAATTGGATCATCTACTTTAGATCCATCGTTTGGTGGAAGTTGAATGTAAATTGGGTCATCCATGCATATTTTACTCGGAATGTTCACCAAAGAATTATAATTGGGTAACGCTGAAACTCTCACTTTAATTAACCCAAGTTTATATTCTAAAAATGCATCAACATCTAAAATCGTATCTGAATTTTTGCGTTTTATTTTATAATTTATATTTAGATCAATATAATATCCATTCGATTCTTTTGGTTTAAAATAAACAGAATCATTAACATCAAAACCTTTACCAGTGATATTCCAAATAAAATTAATTCCGCTAAATTGAGTTGTTGGATATTTTGTCTTAATTTTTGCATTGAAATCACTTTCCAATTGAACTTGGTCCATTGTAAGCAATAAAGAATCACCTAAGCAGATATCAATGTAAGTTGTATCTCTTCCATTTACAAGTTCTTCATTCGAATTATTCTTAAATACCCTTGTTATATTCTTCTGACTGAACAGATTAAAAGCTATCAAGCAAAACAAAACAACTGTTTTTTTAGCTAAAGAAAAGTTGTTAAAAATAAATGATTTATGCATTTGGAATTTATTCAACATTAGATTGCTAATATACATAGATATTCAACGAAATTAATATGAATTTACAGCATTTTTTCAATTAGTTTATAGGGAATATTAATTGCCATCACAATTGTTTTCTACTGAATTCTCAATTCCTCCCCTAACTTTTATTAGTAAATTATTGAGCAACTGGCATTCTTCAATCGTCAAGTTATTCACCAAAATAATATTCGCATCAAAATCTTTGTCAATCAATTTCAATAATTGAAGCCCTTGTTTGGTAATCTGTATGGTAATTACTCGATTATCCCTCACGTCTTTGAGTCTTTCAATCAATCCTTTATCTATTAATTTATCCATTAATCGAGTAGTATTCGGTGATTTTTCAATCATGCGATCTCTAACAACGGAAATACTCAATGGTTCTTTTGCCCCACGAAGAATTCTCAATATATTGAATTGAGGCATTGTAATACCATGCTGCCCCATGTATTTATTTTGATGGTAACTAATCCAATTAGAAGTCAAGCGAATGTTGATGGTAGCATCTTGTTTATAATTTGCCATTCAAGTACTTTATTTAAATTTTACTTTTGAATTAATAATTTTACTTCTCTTAATTCTTGTTGTAAATCAATTAAACTTCTTTTCAAGTCTAGTTCATCAATACGAATTGTGGGCAAGTCAGAAGCTATGTAATTTACAAACTTCCATACTTCTAATACTTTCTCACCTTTAATTTTATACGGTTTATAAAATGTATTGGTAGAGTAAAGTTCTAAATAATCTCCATTTTCAAGATGGTTGTATACAATTTTAAATACAATACCTTCCTCTTCCGTTATAACAATACATGGAGTTCCATCCTTGATTTTAGTCCAATTTTCGATGTATTCTGCAACCACATAAGAACCTTCAGAAACTGGAGGCATACTGTCACCTTGAATTGGAAATGAACGGTACTTTTTTTGCTTTGATAAAAAAGGCAACTGAAATGTTGGTAGTAACTTTAAATATTCTGCATCAGCATAGCCCGAAGTATAGCCTGCACTTGCTTTATGAGGAATCATTTCAATCAGGTCTTCATTTTCAGAATTAACAATCTGAGTTAAAATTCTTAATTTCTGTCCTGTATAAACTTCTCCTGCCCCATCTAAAATTGAATTTAACTCGTTTTGAGACAATTTATTTAAGTGTTTTTTCACTAAGTCATCAATAGCTACACCAAAATAATTCGAAATTACACTTAAGGTTTCTATTGAAGGTTCAGCTACTCCATTTTCGTACCCACTTAACGTGGAACGGGTTAGCTTTAATAAAACAGCGAGTTCTTCTTGAGACTTTCCTGTTCTTTTTCTTAAAAATTTTATGTTCTCCCCTATCATGATTAATATTTAATCGAAATTAAACGGAAAATTAATCAAAAATAATGGATTATCAGTTTTAGTTTTTTGGATTTTCTGATTTATAATGATCAAATTTATCTTTTATAAATCTAACCAATTCAATATCATTGGCTTTTCTTAAGAAGTTAGCATCAATATTTAAAAAAGAGATGAAATCATCAAATTCTTCATTACCTAATTCAATGATTTCGTAAGCAACATAAGTTCGAAGTATTTCTTTAAGTACTTTTCGTTGATCATCTATAAAAGTAAGTTCAGCAACCTTTTGCTTCGATTTTACTTTTTTAGAAAATCTTTCATAAATTGCTGTAATTGGACTTTCAAATACCTCCGTACCACTTGTTATTTTTGTTTCCTTTTTGATTAAATTAGCTCTTTCTTCTTTTATTTGTTGTATTGATTTAATCGGCTTTACCACTACTTCTTTTTGATTTTGAACTATTGGTTGGAGAATAAACTGAACTCTCATTTTGCAATTAGCGTTAGGAACTACAATAAAATGCCTCTTAGTATACCCCTTTACAGAAATCACAATCGAATCATTCAAATTTGCAATTAAAGAAAAGTTTCCATCAGGTTGACCGAATATTCCTTTCCCTGAAGTTTGGTTGATTAACATTAAATTATAAAAAGCTTGTTTTTGAAAAGTATCATTCACTGTACCATCAATTTGTATTGATTTACATTCTTGTGAAAATACA
>CALPOI020000168.1 GCA_943325145.2 Candidatus Planktophila lacus
TGCATCAAGCGATCATGTAGTTCACCAGCAGATTCATTTGGGTAAATTTCTGTTTCGGCGCGTTCAATTACCATTCCTGTATCAATTTCTTGTTCAATAAAGAAAGTGGTAACACCTGTTTTTTTCTCACCGTTAATAATTGCCCAGTTAATGGGAGCGGCACCTCTGTAATGGGGAAGTAAGGAGGCGTGCAGGTTAATTGTGCCTTTTGGTGGCATATTCCAAACAATTTCAGGAAGCATTCTAAATGCAACTACTACGAAAAGATCTGCAGATAATTCATTTAAAGATTGAATAAACAATTCATCTTTAAGATTGGTTGGTTGTAAAATAGTTAATCCTTGTTCGATACTAAATTTTTTCACACTACTTTCAGATACTTTTTGACCTCTTCCTGCAGGTTTATCTGGAGCTGTGATTACACCTACCACGT
Organism: Candidatus Planktophila lacus; assembly: GCA_943325145.2. Taxonomy (GTDB): domain Bacteria; phylum Bacteroidota; class Bacteroidia; order Flavobacteriales_D; family Crocinitomicaceae; genus CANHVK01. Next base: position 434 of record CALPOI020000168.1, read on the forward strand.
TATTTTTCGCATCCAATAATCCTGATAATATATGTGTTGCAAACTCTGGTGTGCCCATAAATACGATGCGAAGACCCTTTGTTGTCATATGTTCTTTTTTTTCCAATTAAACAATTTAAGATAACTAATGGACAAAATACCTAAAGTTCCGAAGTAAATGTATTCCACACTCCAAACCCAAAAGATATCTAATTTCCAGACTTTTATTAATAAGTAACTGAACAGCATATATGTAGATACACTGATTAATTCAATAAAAAAACTTGCAATTGTATTTCCAGAACCATTGATTGTTTGAAATTTAACTGAGATTAAACCAAAAATTAAAAATGAACCTGCAACAAATCTAAGTATTTCAGTACTTTTTTCAATGTAGGCTTCATTTGGATTAATGAGTGAAATCAGTTGTTTTGGATAAAATACAGCCCCATGAAAAAAAACAAATAACGAGACGACAGTAAGTAATTGGATTCTTCGTTGAATAATTTTAAGAGAAGCGATTTCTTGTTTTCCAATATATTGTGAGATGTATGTTTTTGTTGTTGCAGCAAAGCCAACAATCGGAACAAAGGCTAGGAAATAGATAGCACGAATGTTTTGGGAAACCGTCAATTCAAATTTCCCCATTTGTTCAATCCAAGTAAAGAAAATGGTCCATGTTGATAATGCCATTAATCCTTGTAAAAATAATGGGGTTCCAATTTTCAGTAATTCAAGAAATGATTTCCATTGAAATGCAAAATGATGGAATAGCTTGTATTCTCTTCGTTCATTGGAATAAATTAGGTAAATGACTAAAAATAATGCACCCAAAAAATCGGCAATCGTTGAAGCCAAAGCAGCTCCTTCTAAACCCATTTCGGGAATTGTTTCCTTAAATCCAAATACAAATAAATAATCCATTAGAATGTTTGAAGTTGCAGTAATTAATGCGCTTATCAGAACAACCCATGTTTTTCCAACCGCAAAAAAGAAAGCCTGAATTGGAAAAGAAAGCACTCCGGCGAATAATGCAAAACTTCGAATGGATAAAAACGAGATTTGATCTTTTGCTAAATCCTGATGTTTGGAATAAAGAGGAAGAAGATCCGGCATGATGTAGTAAACAAAATAAAACAATATGGAGATGAAAATCAAGAACATGGTCACTGAAGTCCCAAATATTCTCCCAATTTTATCTTCTTTTTTTTGTCCTATTCTTCTAGCAATTAAAATTTGTACTCCGTCACTAAATCCAGCTAAACCAATGAATAAAGTCACATAAATTAATCCTGCGTTTCCACTTGCATCAAATGCATCATTGCTATAACGACTTAAAAAAGCGGCGTCAGTAAGTAATACAATCGATTGAATAAAAGAAGAGACCATCAAGGGTACTGCAACCTTTAGAATCGATGAATAGTTAAGTGCTAACATTAATCCACTTGAATTACAAGTCCTTTAAGGTATTCCCCTTCTGGGTGGAATGCATTTATAGGGTGGTCTGCAGGTTGGTGAAGTTGTTCGATGATTCTAACTTTTCTACCGCTTTCAATGGCAGCAGCGATAATTGTATTGGTAAACAGATATTTATCTACAATTTGAGAACATGAATAAGTAAAAATCAAACCTCCAGGTTTTATTTGACGAATTGCATGAGCGTTCAATCGTTTATAACCTTGAATTGCTTTGTGTCTTTTGTCTTTGTGTTTTGCAAACGCTGGCGGATCTAAAATAATAATGTCGTAATCTTCAGGAAGTTCTTTGATATATTCCATGGTGTCCGCAACAATTGACTTATGGTTAGCTTCCATTGCATTCAATGTTACATTTCCTTCAGTTAATTCAATTGCTTTTTTTGAACTGTCTAATGAATGTGCTAATTCAGCGCCCCCTTGAATTCCTGCTAAGCTAAAGCCTCCAGAATAGCAAAAGGTATTAAGAATTTTTTTTCCTTTTGCATATTTCTTAACCAAACTTCTGTTTTCACGTTGATCGATAAAAAAACCAGTTTTTTGGCCATTGATCCAATCAATGTGATATTTTATTGAGTTCTCAATTGCTAAATGTGGCGTAACTACTTCACCATAGAGGTATCCATTTTCAATACCTAAACGGGAAGGGAGAGTTTCACTTGATTTTGAATAGACTGCTATAAGTTGATCGCCCAATGATTTTTTAAGGGCATTCGCTATCCATTCAGTCGAGTTAAACATTCCAATACTGTGACATTGAATGACTGCAACACCAGCATAATAGTCAATGATTAATCCTGGTAATTGATCGCCTTCACCATGCACCAATCGAGCGATATTATTATTTTCATTAATTAAATTTAACGCAAATCTTAGTTGAACGGCATTGTTGATTTTTGTGTCAAAAAAATGCTGGTCGATGGCAACGTCTTCAAATGTTAACACACGTACTGCAATCGTACTGGGTTGAAAATGGCCTCTAGCAAGCAATTGTTTTTTATTATCATAAACATCAACTATTTGACCTTCAATAAGATCTTCTGTGGAGGTTTTAATTGCGCCAGAAAAAATCCAAGGGTGAAAACGTTTAACTGATTCTAGTTTTGAACCGTGCAATTCTATACTTGGATACTTCATTTTCTAAAAATATTAGGTGATTAGTGAGACTTGAATAAGTTACAAAAGTATTGATTTATCATTACATCACCGAAAGCAGTTTAAATATTTCATTTTTTCAATGAAGTTGAAACAATTAGTTTGTTGATTAAATGAAAAAAGAATTCGTTTCAACGAAAAGATATGGCTTGAATTATTTAATTTTACACTATCAAATTTGAATGTATGGAAATCCTTGAAAAAAGAACAATAAATTACGACCGTAAAGGTTTTGAAGATAAAGAATTAAAAGAAATTTATAAAGCAATATTAAAACCTCGATTGATCGAAGAAAAAATGTTGATTTTATTGCGCCAAGGTAAGATTTCTAAATGGTTTTCTGGTTGGGGGCAAGAAGGTATTTCTGTAGGAGCTACACTTGGGATGGAAAATGATGAGTACATTCTCCCAATGCACAGAAATTTAGGTGTCTTTACTTCAAGAGGATTACCTCTTAGCCGATTATTTGCTCAATTTCAAGGTAAAATGTCAGGTTTTACGAAAGGACGAGACAGATCTTTTCATTTTGGGACTCAAGAGTATAAAGTTGTAGGGATGATTTCACACTTAGGCCCTCAATTAGCTTTAGCAGATGGAATTGCGTTGGCTTCAAATTTAAGAGAAGAGAAAAAAGCAACGTTGGTATTTACTGGAGATGGTGGTGCGAGTGAGGGGGATTTTCATGAGGCATTGAATGTTGCATCAGTTTGGAATTTACCTGTCATTTTTGTGGTTGAAAACAATGCGTGGGGACTTTCGACTCCTTCGAATGAGCAATTTAAATGTAAGCAATTTGTTGATAAAGGTGCAGGCTATGGAATGAATGCGTATCAAGTGGATGGCAATAATATTTTGGAAGTACTTAATGCAGTTAGGATGATTTCAAATTCAATGCGAAATAATCCAAAGCCGTTTTTATTGGAATGCATGACTTTCAGGATGAGAGGGCATGAAGAAGCTTCAGGAACAAAGTATTACCCAGAGGGAATTCAAGATACTTGGGCGAAAAAAGACCCTGTGCTTAATTATGAAGCATTTTTAGTTGAAACAGGAGTTATAACTAAAGAAGAAGTTGAAAGTTACAGAGAAGAAATCAAACAAGAAATTCAAGCAGGACTTGATATTGCTTTTGCTGAAGAGAAAATTACACCTCAAACTGAGGCTGAAGTGAATGATTTATTTCAACCATTTCAACATCAAACTACTAAAAATGATAATGCACCTAAAACTGAAAAAAGGTATATCGATGCTATTTCTGATGGTTTGAGACAATCAATGCAGAAATACCCAGACTTAATCATTATGGGGCAAGATATTGCTGAGTATGGAGGTGTATTCAAAATTACAGAAGGATTTGTGGATGAATTTGGCAAGGGTAGGGTACGCAATACACCTATTTGTGAATCAGCCATTGTGGGAGCAGGTCTTGGGTTATCAATTGCAGGCATGAAGGCAGTGGTTGAGATGCAGTTTGCTGATTTTGTTACTTGTGGATTTAATCAGATTGTAAATAATTTAGCGAAATCACATTGGAGATGGGGACAAAACGCGGATGTAGTTGTCAGAATGCCTACAGGTGCAGGTGCGGCAGCAGGACCATTTCACAGTCAAAGTAATGAAGCGTGGTTTTTTCATACACCGGGATTAAAAATTGTTTATCCAGCGTTCCCAGGAGATGCAAAAGGGTTACTTGCAGCTGCCATCGAAGATCCAAATCCAGTAATGTTTTTTGAACATAAATTTTTGTACAGAAGCATACGTGAAGAAGTTGTAGACGAATATTACACTGTAGAAATAGGAAAAGCAAGAACAGTGCGTGCTGGATCAAATATTTCGATAATAACTTACGGTTTAGGAGTGCATTGGGCATTGGAAGCTGCCGATAAATACCCTGAATTAGATTTAGATATTTTGGATTTAAGAACACTTGCTCCATTGGATACAGAAGCCATATATGAATCTGTTAGAAAAACAGGTAAAGTAATTGTTCTCCACGAAGATTGTTTGACAGGAGGAATCGGAGGAGAGTTGGTTGCGTTAATCAATGAAAATTGTTTTGCAAATTTAGATGCTCCAGTAAAACGAATCGCATCTTTAGACACGCCAATTCCATTTGCTCCTAGTCTAGAAGATAACTTTTTACCAAAAGAAAGATTTTTTCAAGCTGTTGTTGAATTGGATCAATTTTGAGCGTAAAATTGAGTCTAAATTTATAATTATTGAATAAGTTTAAATAATAAAAAGTAGCTGTTATAGGCTACTTTTTTAGTGTGCCGTGCATGGCAAATAGCTCGACGGTGCAAGTCCGTTATGGGGGTGTGTAGTTGCCAACCATTAGCAGATGGCAAGGGTGTCCATTGTGAAGTGGAATCTGAAGGAAGCCTAATGCAAAATTCCGACCTGAGGAACACGAA
>CALPOI020000169.1 GCA_943325145.2 Candidatus Planktophila lacus
AGAGACAGGAAGATATGTTTACAGAATGTTAGCAATGAAATTAATTTTAGAGGCTCCTGAGAAATATGGATACAACATATCCGAAAACCAACAATATGCTCCTATCAAGACAAAATCGATTGTGGTAACAAAATCGATTGAAAATATTGCAGATTGGGCCATTCAAAAGGGTGCAAATTATAAGATTATTAAAAAATTAAATCCTTGGTTATTAAAAAATTCGCTTCATGTCAAAAAAAATAAATACACTATTTTATTCCCCGCTGAAGGCGAAAATTTAAGACCATATAGTTCACATCTATAAATGGCAGAAAACACAGAAGAATCTTATTTAGAAATCATTGGAGCCAAAGAGCACAATCTAAAAGACATCCATTTAAAAATACCAAGAAATAAACTGGTTGTATTTACAGGATTATCTGGATCAGGTAAATCATCCTTGGCATTCGATACTATTTTCGCAGAAGGACAACGAAGATACATTGAAACGTTCAATGCTTATGCACGACAATTCCTTGGGAATTTAGAGCGACCAAATGTAGATAAAATCAACGGTCTTAGTCCTGTAATTGCAATTGAACAAAAAACTGTTTCTAAATCTCCTCGATCTACAGTAGGTACAATTACAGAAATTTACGATTTTCTTCGCTTATTATATGCTCGGGTGAGTACACCCATCTCCTATGAGACAGGAGAAGAAATGGTCAAATATTCAGATGAACAAATTGTCCAACTCATTACAGAAAATTACAATCAAAAAAAAATAAGTGTTCTTTCTCCAAAAATCAAAGGACGTAAGGGGCATTACAGAGAATTGTTCGAACAAATTTCTAAACAAGGTTTTTCAAAAGTATACGTAGATGGTAGTATCGTTGATATTACACCTGGTATGCAATTAGACAGGTATAAAATACACGACATTTCAATTGTAATCGATCGAATAATTGTTTCGGAGAAAGATCGACAACGTATTCATGATGCGGTAGTATTAGGAATGAAAAACGGAAATAAAACCATTGCGGTTGTAGATTTTGAAGCCAATGAAATCAGACATTTTAGTCGCTTGCTGATGTGTCCTACAACCGGTATTAGTTACCAAGAACCAGAGCCCAATTTATTTTCCTTTAATTCACCTTATGGAGCTTGTCCAAATTGTAATGGATTGGGAGAAGTTTCAGAAATTGATCTTGAAAAAGTCATACCAGACAATTCAAAAAGTATAAAAAATGGAGGGATTATTCCTTTAGGTGAATACAAAAAAACATGGATCTTTGAAAAAATTGATCGCATATTACAACACAATCAACTTTCTATCACAACTCCTCTATCTGCAATCCCTGCTGAAATATTAAATATTCTTTTAAATGGAAATGAAGGTATTAACTACCAACGTGGTTCTGAACAAGAAAGTTTTGAAGGAATTATAAACTTCATAATCCGACACTCTGAAGAAAATACGGCAAGTATTCAACGTTGGGCGCAATCGTTTATGAATAAAATAACGTGCGATAGCTGCCAAGGAACACGATTAAAAAAAGAATCGCATTATTTTTTGATTGACGGGAAGAATATAGGTGAACTTACTGGGATGGACATTGAAGAACTTACACAATGGTTTGAAAATGTGCTGTCAAAACTTCGTCCTTACGAACAAAAAATTGGACACGAACTGATTAAAGAAATAAAAGCGCGTCTTAACTTCATTTTACAAGTTGGTTTAAATTATCTCACACTCAATCGTTCAGCAGGAACTTTATCAGGCGGTGAAGCACAACGCATTCGACTTGCAACTCAAATTGGTTCTGAACTAATGAATGTGTTATATGTTCTCGATGAACCAAGTATAGGTTTGCACCAACGAGACAACACCAAATTGATTCATTCATTGCAACAATTAAGAGATCGAGGGAATTCAGTCATCGTCGTTGAACACGATCAAGAAATGATAGAATCGTGCGATTTCCTTGTTGATATTGGTCCAAAAGCAGGAATTCACGGTGGTAAAATTTTAAACGCATGTAATTTTAAGGAGTTAAAGGAGCCTAACTCATTGACTACCGAATATCTAATAGGGTCAAAAAAGATTGAGATTCCTAAAAATACACGCAAAGGAAATGGAAATTTCTTAAAACTAGTTGGTGCAAGTGGTAACAACTTAAAGAATGTTTCCATCTCTATACCATTAGGAACTTTCACATGTATTACTGGTGTTTCGGGCAGTGGGAAATCAAGTTTGATTAATAACACATTATATCCGATATTAAACGCTCACATCTACAATGGTGTAAAAAAACCGTTGCCATACAAATCAATCGAAGGATTGGAACACATCGACAAAGTTATTGAAATAGATCAAAGTCCAATAGGGAGAACTCCTCGTTCAAATCCTGCTACCTACACGAATGTATTCACAGAAATAAGAAGTTTATACGCAAGTACTGCGGAAGCACAAATTAGAGGATACAAACCTGGAAGATTCTCATTCAATGTAGCAGGCGGTAGATGTGAAACTTGTCTAGGCGCAGGTGTTAAAGTGATTGAAATGAATTTCTTGCCAGATGTATCCGTTAAATGCGATACTTGTCAAGGAAAACGATACAATCGAGAGACATTAGAGATTCGCTACAAAGGAAAATCAATCAACGATGTACTTGAAATGACGATTGAAGACGCAGTTCCATTTTTCTCTAAAATCCCGAAAATACATAAGACGCTCGAAACACTTCATTCAGTCGGGTTAGGGTATATTAAATTAGGACAAGCCTCCACTACCCTTTCAGGAGGAGAAGCACAACGTATAAAATTAGCAAGTGAATTGTGCAAAAAAGGGACTGGAAAAACCATATATATCATGGATGAACCTTCTACCGGACTTCACTTTGAAGACATTCGAATGTTATTAGAAGTGCTTCAACGTTTGGTATATGAAGGGAATACGATAGTTGTCATTGAACACAACTTAGACATTATCAAAGTTGCGGATCACATCATAGACATAGGTTTGGAAGGCGGTAAAAATGGTGGCCAACTTATCTTCAGCGGAAGTCCGAAAGAGATGATACGTTCAAAAAAAATCACATCCCATACTGCTCACTACTTAAAAAAAGAGTTCGAAAAGCAACAAATGAACTAAAAAAGCGTTACATTACATATAGTAAATATGAAATGTCATGAACAAGATACGAAAAGACTGGGCAGAAATAAAGACAAACGATAGCTGGGCAATATTTAAAATCATGTCCGAATTTGTAGAAGGATATGAACGAATGGCTAAGATTGGTCCATGTATTTCAATTTTCGGTTCTGCAAGAACGAAACCAGAAAACCAATATTACCAATTAGGTATTGAGGTTGCAGAAAAACTCGCAAGAGCAGGTTATGGTATCATTACTGGTGGAGGCCCAGGAATAATGGAAGCAGCCAATAAAGGTGCTCAAGAAGGAAAAGGAAAATCAGTGGGTTTAAACATCGATTTGCCCTTCGAACAAAATCATAATCCATATATAGATCAGGAACATAACCTAGAATTTGATTACTTCTTTGTTAGAAAAGTAATTTTCGTGAAATATTCTCAAGGTTTCGTTATTCTTCCTGGTGGACTAGGAACTTTGGATGAATTATTTGAAGCCTTAACACTTATACAAACAAAAAAAATCAATAAACGTCCAGTAGTTTTGATAGGTCATGCCTATTGGGATGGATTAATTTCTTGGATTAAATCATCCATGTTGGAACAAGAAGCGAACATTTCACCTGAAGATTTAGATTTATTCAAAGTGGTAGATACCGCAGACGAAGCTGTGAAATACATTGAAGATTTTTATGTCTCACACGACCTTTCGCCAAACTTCTAAAGAATTAATATCCTGATTTTTAAAGCTCCCTGTAAGGAGCTTTTTTTGTGCTATTTTAAAATTAAAAACATTTTCAATTAATAGCCTATTAATAAATAATAATATCCATTAACCATTGCTTAACATTTCAATAATATTAAACAAGAATATAAGAAAGACTTTTGTGACGTAAAATTGAAATTATTATGCGCAAAAAAGTTTTATTCCTATTATTTAACTTATTGTCAGTAGCATTGTTTGCACAACAAGGGGAAGTTAATGGTTTAATCAGTGATGAATCAACAAAAGAAACTTTGCCAGGAGTTAAAATAACGGTTGAAGGGAATGGCGTTACTAAAATGACGATGACCGATTTTGACGGTAAATATAGTGTGAAAGGCTTACAGTTTGGAACATATACGATTACTACAAAATATGCTACGTTTGTTCCGAAAAAAGAAACAGTTGTTCTATCAAATGAATCTCCAACTTCTACATTAAATATTGGATTACAAGCAGCGGTAAGCGAACAACAAGAAGTAGTGGTAAAGGCAACCATGCGCAGAGATTCTGAAGCTTCTATTCTGTTAGACCGTAAAAATGCAGCTGTTGTATCCGATGGAATCTCAGCTCAATCCATTAAAAAAGCAGGAGACTCAGATGTTTCGGGAGCTGTAAAAAGGATTACGGGTGTCACCATTCAAAACGGAAAATATGTATTTGTAAGAGGTTTAGGAGATCGTTATACACAAACAACCTTAAATGGATTAACCATTCCTGGATTAGATCCAGATGTTAATGCGATACAATTGGACATCTTCCCTACTTCAATTGTAGATAATTTAAATGTTTCGAAAACTGCATCAGCGGATTTGTACGGAGATTTTGCAGGTGGTATTGTGAACATTATTACAAAAAAATTTCCTGCTAAAAAAACAACACAAATCGGATTGGGTATCGATTACAATCCCAACATGCATTTCAACAAAGACTTTGTTTTATATTCAAAAAGCAGTACAGATTGGTTAGGATTTGACGATGGTATGCGACAATTACCAATTAATTCTAGAACAAAAATTCCAGATGAAGTAATGGCAGATCCGAATCTTCAAAAAATAACACAATCCTTTAATAATGAATTGGGCGTAAAAACAATGACCGCATTACCAAATGGTTCATTTTCATTGAATCATGGTAATCAAATCACTAAAAATGCAGATTTATCAATCGGATACTTCGGGTCAATCAACTATTCTAACGATAATATCTTCTATGATAACTATGAAACAAATGAATTTTTAAAAGACGATTCCCTGGCGAACAACAACCTTATCAAATGGTCTGGTCGTAAAGGTAAAATCGGAAAAAATTCAGTTAACTGGAGTTCTCTAGCATCTTTAAGTGTGAACTACAAAAAAAATTCGTTTCAATTAACAGGATTACATACACAAAATGGTGAGTCAAGTGGTATGTTAAGAGAAAGTAATGATTACAATGGAAACGTTTCAACTTTAATAGAGAACATTTTGACCTATTCTTCTAGAAGATTAACTACAGGAATGATTTCTGGCTCACACAAGTTGAATAGAG
>CALPOI020000170.1 GCA_943325145.2 Candidatus Planktophila lacus
AACATTAATTATTTCATTTTCTTCAACGTCCCAACGCTCAATACGCTCAACTCCATCTATTTGTTGGAATTGTTTTGTTAAAGCATCTAGATGTTCGGTATCATAGACCATCACTTTAATCAACCCTTCAAAAATACCATCATTTGCCTCAAAAGAAATTGATTTCATGTCAACATTCAATTGTTTTGATATTATTTCGGTGATACGGTTTACAATCCCGATTCCATCGATACCTAAAAGTCGTAGTGAAGCAAGGTGTTCTACTAATTCTGTATTTGTCCATTTTGCTTTGATGCAACGAACAGCCATTTTGGAGTTCATATGTTCTGCATTCGGACAGTTGTTACGGTGTATTTTGATTCCCTCGTTCAAAGTTACAAAACCAAAAATACTGTCCCCAGGGATTGGGTTACAACATCTAGAAAGTTTGTAAGGCATGTCTTTGTATTCGTCATCAAAAACAATTGTTCTACTTTCAAAAGTTGTTTCTGAGCTCAACTGATTTTTACCATCATTCTTTTTGTCAACGAGTAAATTCCCATTGTTATCTGGTAATTCTCTTAATTCATTGATGTTTACTTTAGCTTTTGCTATGCGAATGAATAAATCAGTTGTGCTTGCTGCGTGGAAATGTTTCGCAATTGCAGCAATGTTTTCTTTAGTATTGTTTAGGTTGAACTGTTTTAATTTTCGATCTAAGATTTCTTTACCGTCTTCTGCGATTGCTTTTTTAATTTCGTTCAGCGCATTTTTGATTTTTTGTTTAGCGCGCGCCGAACTAACAAATGTCAACCATTCTTCGTTTGGTTTTTGTTTTTCTGAAGTAATGATTTCTATTTGATCTCCATTTTGTAATTGGTAACTTAATGGTACTAATTGTGTGTTCACCTTTGCACCGATACATTTGTTACCGATCGAAGTATGAATATCATAGGCAAAGTCAAGAATGGTAGCTCCAACAGGTAGAACGCGAAGATGTCCTTTCGGTGTAAACACATAAATTTCTTCTGTGAATAAATTCATTTTGAATTCGTTCACAAAATCCATTGCACTTAAATTGTGGTTTTCCATCAAGTCACGAATCTCTGCAATCCATCGGTCGAATTTTGATTCTTCCTGTTCATCGCTACTCGTTTCTTTGTATTTGTAATGTGCTGCAAATCCTTTTTCTGCGATTTCATCCATTCTTTTAGAACGAATTTGAACTTCCACCCATTTACCTTGAGGAGACATCACAGTTGTGTGAAGGGATTCGTATCCATTTGCACGTGGCGTAGAAATCCAATCGCGTAATCTTTCAGGACTTGGTTGGTAATGATCGGTGACCATACTGTAGATTCTCCAACAGTCTGGTTTTTCTAATTCTAAAGGTGTTTCTACAATGATTCGAATTGCAAATAAATCGTAAACTTCTTCAAACGGAATGCTTTTTGTTTGCATTTTTCTCCAAATAGAAGAAATAGATTTTGTTCGAGCTTTGATTTCGTAAACATAATCTTCACGATCCAATGCTTCTTTGATAGGTTCTGTAAAAGTGTTAATGAAACGATTTCTTGATTCTTTTGTAGACTTTAGTTTACTTTCTACCTCGTGATAATGTTCTGGATCTGAGTGTAAGAATGCTAAATCTTCTAGTTCACTTTTAATAGAATGTAAGCCCAAACGGTGTGCTAATGGGGCATATAAAAATTTAGTTTCAGAAGCAATTTTCAAGCGTTTGTCCGCACGCATGCTTCCAAGTGTCCGCATGTTGTGAAGACGGTCAGCGAGTTTGATCAATACAACGCGGATGTCATCAGATATTGTAAGAATCATTTTTCTAAAATTCTCCGCTTGAATGGAAGAATTTTCATCAAATAATTCAGGTATTTTGGTTAATCCATCAATGATTCGTCTAGATTTTTCTCCAAAAAGTTCTTCGATGTCTTCTAAGGTAATATGCGTATCCTCTACTGTATCGTGAAGAAGGGCACATGTAATACTTGTAGCACCAAGTCCCATTTCTTCAGCGCAAATTCTTGCAACAGCGATCGGATGATAGATATAAGGTTCACCCGACTTTCTGCGCATTTCTTTGTGAGCTTCTACAGCAACATCAAATGCTTTTCGAATCATTCGTGTTTCATCTTTCGAAAGTTGTTGAGTGGTTCTCAATAACCCTTTAAAAGCATTTAAAATTTCAATACGTTCCTTTTCTAAATCGATTCCTTCTGGTAAAGACATTTTATGAAAAATTGATGTTTTGGTTATTAAATTGTTTTATTTTGCTGGTAAAATTTTCGCGCTAACTTCACCAAATCCAATGCGAACACCATTGCTTTCACAATGACCTCTCATAATTACTGTATCATTATCAAGAATGAACTTACGTTCAGTACCATCGTTTAACTGTAAAGGTTTAGTTCCTTTCCAAGCCAATTCTAACATTGAGCCGTATGAATTTGGCGTAGGACCAGAAATGGTACCAGACCCCATTAAGTCACCGCATCTCACATTACAGCCATTTACAGTATGGTGCGCCAATTGTTGAGCCATGTTCCAATACATGTATTTGAAATTAGACTCACAAATTAAGTTTTCTGAACCGTTTTCAGGTTGAATATAAACTTCTAAATTTATGTCATAACTTTTTTCTCCTTCAAATTCCAAGTAGGAAAGCACTTCTGGATGTTGTTCTGGACCAGCAACTTTGTATGCTTGTAACGCATCCAACGTTACCACCCAAGCTGAAATACTTGAAGCGAAATTTTTTGAAAGGAAAGGTCCAAGTGGAACATATTCCCACGTTTGAATATCTCTTGCAGACCAATCATTGAATAATACCATTCCGAAGATAAAATCTTCTGCCTCGTTTGGAGTGATTGAATCACCTAGTGCTTTGCCATCGAAGGTGATAAAAGCAGTTTCAAGTTCAAAATCTAAATTTCTACACGGAGCATATATAGGATTTTCTTCTGGGTTTGGTTTGATTTGTCCTTTTGGACGATGAATGTTTTGACCAGATAAGATGACCGAGCTTGCTCTACCGTGATACCCTACAGGGATCCAAAGCCAGTTAGGTAACAATGCATTATTTGGGTCTCTAAACATAGTCCCAACATTGGTTGCATGTTCTCTACTGGAGTAAAAATCTGTGTAATCTCCGATTTGAACAGGTATTAGCATGATTACACTTTTGTTTGGTATCACTACTTTTTCAGCATGGTGCGTGTTTTTTTGTAATTCATCATTGTTTTTATCCAATAATGATGAAATTCTATTTCTAAGATCTCGCGTTGCTTGTTTCCCTTTCTGCATTAATGAATTCAATGCTGTAGTTGCGAAATCTTCAGGGCCAAATGGAAGATTGTCTAAATAACCCAATACATGTAACGTTTTTAAATCCAGTACGTGGTCACCAATTCTAACCCCTACACGAGGAGTTAAAGAGGAAGTTTTAAAAACACCAAAAGGTAAATTTTGAATTGGGAAATCAGAACCTTGTGGTACATTTACCCATGAAGTCAATGAAGGATTGTTTGCAGTAATTGTATTTTTTTCCATTTGTAATTATATTTCTTTAATTATAGCCTTTGTTACTTGTGGAAGCGCTAATTCTTAACACTTCTTCTATAGACTCACAAATATAATTAATTTAGGTGTAAAATGAAATTTGAAAAAATCATTTGTTAAATGAGGATAACGCTTACTTTTTAGTTTATTTTGTCGAAAAACATATTGAATGGCTTACAGATTTCGAAATTTAGTATTTAAAGAGTTTGTCAAAAAACATGCTCAACCAATTGTTATCAAGCGTGCAGATTCGGTTCATATTAATCACATTGAATCTGATTTATTCTTTACAAAAGCTGAAATAACTGGAACGTATACGTATTGGACGGAGGTGTTTTTTGATGCGAATTCAATTTTGAATTATTCCTGTTCTTGCCCCTATACAGGCAAAGGGATTTGCAAACATTTGGTTGCAGTGATTCAAAAAACAGATGAATTACAACATCCTTTGATAATCCAATCTCAGTTAAAAATGGAAAAAATAAAACCAGAATATAAGAGTGATTACCAATGGGTAGATATCGATTTCTCTTTACTAAACTACAAGAATATTTTGGAACGTGCTACTACAATGAATAGTGGATATTACGATTATTTTATCGTTCATTCATTGGAGTTTAATAATGCAAAAATTGAATTTCATAACATGCAAAATCAAGTTGTTTCTGTAAACTATTCTCCAGAAAACAAGGTTTTGACGTTGGATTGTAAATGCAAGACTACAAAGGAAAAAATGTGTTTGCATCAAGCAAAAGTTTTGGCGCGTATTATTGAATCTGAGTCTTTGTTAATTTATTTTGATGCTCAGCTTAGAAGAAAAAAATACCAAGAAATAGCTAAAATATATGGATTGGAAGATGAACCTGATTTGGAGAACTATTTTCAGCTTTCAACTACCAGGGATGGAAATTCATCGTTGAAAATAAGGAATAACGGAATATTAGCAATAAATCAAGCGAAGAACGAAAAATTGAAAACTGAATTAATTGAACTCCCTTCTTTTGAGAAATTAATCGGTTCAAAAAATTCTCATTCTGAATTAATACAACGAATTGTTGTTATAGGATTTGACAATTATTCTGATACGTTGAAAGTTGCTCTGTACGATGCTAGACTCAAAAAAGATGGTTTTAATTTAAAGAATCCATTAACTAGTGTTGATGTACAGACAGAAATATTGCGTCATACAAAGATGGAAGAGTTGCATTTTTTTGCAGCCATCATGAAATTGGAGAATGAATACAGAGAAAATGATTTCGAAACGGATATTGTTGCTTTGGAGTACGTTATTAAAAACCACATGAATTTACCCATGTATTTTCATAATACTAAAATATCTTCGAAAATAACTTCAACCTCAATTGAACCCGTTACGATGGTTTTACCAACCATAGATTTTTCAATTAAAGTGGATGTTAAAGATAAATTTTATCAAATTACACCTCAATTAATTGTTAATGGAAAACCTTTTGCACCAAGTCAAATTGCGTTGAAATTCATTTATTTTTTAAAAGAAAAAAACACCTATTATTTGATTACTAATTTACAATTAGTTAAATTATTTCATTTTTTTTATGTGAATGGAGGGAAAGTGTTGGTGCACGAAAAAGGCTTTCAAGATTTTAAGACGAATGTACTTTCACAGCTTGAAAATAACATTTCAATTGATTATACCTATCTCAAAAAAGCGCCTGTTAAACAAGCCGATTATTCATCAATAAATGAGATTAAGAAAGAGAAAATTATTTATATATCTGAATCAGAAGATTTTATTTTGATTACTCCAGTTGTGAAATATCAAGATGTTGAATTGC
>CALPOI020000171.1 GCA_943325145.2 Candidatus Planktophila lacus
AAATATATAGATATTTAAACATAAGTTAGTCTAATTTAGAATATTCTGAGTTATTACTTTTGTATTCAGGTACTATTTCTTTCATTAATTTAACTATTTCTATGTTATTTTGATCAAAATATAATTGAATCAATTGATTGATTTTATTTGTGATATTTTTATCGTTTTTTCGTACTTCTGCAATTAATATTTTAGGGTGATGAGTAGGTTTAGTGTTTTCGTCAGATGCTAACAACTCTTCATATAATTTTTCTCCAGGTCTCAGTCCTGTCACTTTTATTTCTATATCTTTATTAATTTCAAGTCCGGAAAGTTTTATCATTTTTTTTGCTAAATCTATGATTTTAACAGACTCTCCCATGTCAAAAACATAAATTTCGCTTCCATTTCCCATTGAACATGCCTCAAGTACGAGTTGACATGCTTCAGGTATTGTCATAAAATACCTAGTTATTCTCTCATCTGTAATTGTAATTGGCCCTCCTTGTTCTATTTGTTTTTTGAATAATGGAATTACAGATCCGTTTGATCCTAGTACATTTCCAAATCTTGTTGTAATAAATCTTGTTGTTGAATTTATTTGAGTTTGAATTAGTATTTCTGCAATTCTTTTAGACGCTCCCATTACATTAGTTGGGTTTACTGCTTTATCTGTAGAAACAAAAACAAATTTTTTCACATTGTATTTTACTGAAAGATCTACAATGTTTTTAGTTCCATAAACATTTGTATAAATTGCTTCTGAAGGATTGTCTTCCATTAAAGGGACATGTTTATATGCTGCTGCGTGGAATACATAATCGGGTTTAAAATAGTCAAATAGTCTAGTAATTCTTTTTTCATTGCAGATATCTCCTACAACAATAGAGAAATTAAATTCAGGGTGATTATATTTTAGTTCTTGTTCTAATTCATATAAGTTTGATTCAGCTTGATCTAATAGAATCACTTTTTTTGGTTGAAAGTTTGATAGTTGTTTTACTATTCCACTTCCAATTGATCCAGCTGCTCCAGTTACTAAAATTGTTTTATCTTTTACATCTTGTTTTACGATTTCTTTTTCTAAATAGATTGGATTTCTACCAAGTAGATCGTCAATATTTATTGTTCTAATTTGTGAGGTACTAAAGTCACCATTTATCCATTTTTTTGAACTTGGAACCTGTAATACCTCGACGGAATATTCTAAACATGTTTCAAGAATTTTATTTTTGTTTTCATAATCTGGTGTTTGTATTGCGACTATTACTTTTTTTATATCATGTTTGATGATAAGTTTACTTAAATCTTTACTCCTGTAGATTTTAATTCCTTGAATTCTAGTATTAATGATTTTTTCATTATCATCAATATATCCTTTTACTTCTAGGTTACTTTTTTGATCTTTATCGATTGTTCTTTTTGTTATTAATCCAGAAACACCAGCTCCATAGATTAATACATTGAATTTTTCGCCACTTTTTGGTTGTGTTTCAATGAAGATTAATTTCACGCCAAATCTAAAAATAATTAGCATTGAGAAACTAATAAAGAATTCAATAATGATAATTGATAGTGGTAATAGGTATTGATTATCAATCCATTTGTACCTAAGTATGCTTACTAAAAAAAACACAGTCGTAGATGTTGCTGTGGCGTAAAACAATCTTACTACATCTAAGTAAGATGTGAATCTAATTAATCCTTTATGAATTTTGAATAAATATAGAACTAAGATTTTAATAATTATATATGCAAAATATGCTTTTAATGAATTATCCCAAAATTCTTGTTTTAATAAACTAAAGTTTAAATCAAATCTTATAAAAAAACTGATTAGCAATGCTATAGATGAAATCATAGCATCACTAATAAGTATGACCCATCTAGGGGTTTTGATTTTAGGTAACATAATAAATTTTAATCAAAAAGAAAGGGATACCATTGGTATCCCTTTACTTTTAAAACTATAGAATTATTTTATTGTCGTAATAATTTCAGCTCTTCTATTAGCGTTTCTTCCTTTTTCAGTATCGTTAGATTCCTTAGGTTTTTTATCTCCAAATCCTTTAGTTGAAATTCTACTAGCATCAACACCATTACTTGTAAGAATGTTTTTTACATTAATAGCTCTGTTTTCTGATATTGTGTTATTAATTCCTTCTTCTCCAACGTTGTCAGCATGACCGTTAATTGTAACCTTAATGCTTTTATTGTCGTTTAACTGTTTCGCTAGTTTAACTAAAGTTTTAGCATATGCAGGTTTTACTTTGTCAGAATTTAATTCAAATAATACATCACCAGTAAGGTTTTTGAATTTTGTTGCTATTTCTGCAGGCAAATTACTAACTTCTTCAGAAGATTCTTCTTTTTTTTCTTCAATTGCTGTAAATCCTGTTGGGCAACCTTTAAACTCTAAAGTACCTTTTACTGTAGGACAATAGTCTTCAGTATCAACGATACCATCT
The DNA here is from genome assembly GCA_943325145.2 of Candidatus Planktophila lacus. Classification (GTDB taxonomy): domain Bacteria; phylum Bacteroidota; class Bacteroidia; order Flavobacteriales_D; family Crocinitomicaceae; genus CANHVK01. The sequence goes on from CALPOI020000171.1 coordinate 2,448, forward strand.
CCATCCATGTCAACAATTCTTTGTCCTTTAGTATTTACAACAGATCCTTCAGGTGTATTTGGTTCTAAATCTAAATAGTCAGCAACACCGTCTTTATCTGTATCAACTAACTTTGCTTCTGCAGCTGCTATTTTATTTTTTAGCTCTGTTAATTTATTTTCAATATCAGAATCTTCAGAATACCAATCAGCATGTACTTTATCTTTGTTTGGTCCAAATCCATAGTAGGTAACTCCTATAGAAGCTTGAGCTAGCAGTCCATCTCTACTTTTAGATTTTGAGTTGAAATCCCATCTTCTACTTTGAAACCAAGTTCCTACTGCTTGAAAATCAAGGTTTATCGCTAGCTTGTCATTAATTTTATATTGAGGAGTGAAGCCAGCAGTCAAAGTTATCATTTTGTCAGTACCATTAATTTTTGAATTTGTTAAAAAGCCTAAACCTGGACCTGCATGAAATAATAATCTAAACTTGTTGTTCATGACTTTATCAAAACCTAATACATTGCTTAGGTTAAATACACCTTGAGTACTTACTGTAATGAATGAAGAAGAATTATCGTCCTTTGTGTTTCCGATTTTGCTGTAACCTAAATATAAACCAGCACCAAACATATTACTTAAGTTATATCTTCCACCAAGGTTAATTGTAAAGTCTTTCATTCTACCAAAAGCATCGTTTTCACCGAAGCCTTTCGAAAACATAGGATTCATTGCATTGCTTAATCCAACATTTGCATCAATAGCTAACTTATTAAACTTAGCGTCTTGAGAATATACATTTCCCAAAACAAGTAAGCTAACCGATAGGATAATTTTTTTCATATTAGTTTTTTTGTTTCAAATTTCTATGCAAATATAATTATTTGTTTTAAACAACAACAGCTTTTTATTTTTTTAATGTTATTTTAAGTTTAAGGTTTTAGTACTCAATTTCATAAATTTATGTATTTAATGATTGCATTCATGTTCAAATTTCGTAGTTTTTTCTTCTTTTTTTATTTTTTTTGGTTTGATAATTGGTTGACCTGCATCTACCCAACAAGTGTACCACATCGAACTTGTTAGACTTATTGCAGATTTTAACCGATTTTCAATCATCTTTTCTAAGAGTTTTTTATAGTTATCACAGAACTCATGTGAATATACTTTTTTTACCTGTTGATTGACGGTTTCAAATGCAAACTTATTTGTTGTAATATTTGAAGCTAATGTTTCGTATTCAAACACTTGTCTAACTAATGAGTACGATTCTTTTAAACTTTCCCAAATGACTTTGGATGGTTTTTCAATATAGGAAGCTTGACCTGTGTAAAGTTTCCATTCTTTGGAATACAATTCAACCATTCTACTTTCCCACAGTGCATGTATTCCATGCTGATTTGTTAGTTGACCATTGTAATTTTTTGTGGTATGTAATGGAACATGTATATCTCCAATGTAATGCCCTAGATCTGCGGATAATTGCATTATTTTCTCAAAATTATTTTCTTCGAATGCCTTTTGTAATTGAAATTTCACGAATAATATATTCCAGGGTAATATACCATGTTTTAAAATTGAATCCTTATTGAAATTTTCATTCACTTTTTGCCAAGTTCTTGGTATACTATCAATTGGTGTTTCGTAGGAATCTAAATCTATGTAATGATTGTATTTTTCTGTTTCTATTGAATATCTTTTTTTGTCGGCATCGACAGAATGTTCTGTGATGAAAATTATATTTTTCTTGTAAATGTTAATGAGTGGAGATGGTAGTATAAGAACGGCGTGTTTGTTTATTTTTTTATGACCGTAAAATCCCCAACTTAAGGCAGAATATGCAACAATAAAAACAATTATAATTTTGATTCTTTTTTTATTCAACAGTTTCAATTTTAATTAATTTTCCATCAATAAGGATTGGAATAACATTCGTTTGGTTTGGTGTAAGACAGTATTTTATGTCTTCATTTAAATTTAGATTCTTTAATCTTCTTCTATGGGAACTAGATTTTAAATAACCCAAATTGTTTTTTTCTGCTGATTGAAATAAATATTTTGCTGCAATGGATGAATCCTCTGTAGAGGTATATTCACCAGAAGAGATTAGATAATCACAAATAGCACCAGCGCAAATAGTATCTTCTAAATTAAATTTATCTTGCCATCCAGAGCACAAACAAAGAATGTTCTTTTTACTTTGGAGTAGCCATTCATTTAAATAATTTAGATTTAGAAACGAACCTACTACTACTGTTTCTGCATCTTTTGCAACGTCTAATGATTTTGTACCGTTTGTAGTTGTGAGTACTATTTCTTGACCTTTAAACTTTGGATTCATATAGCTAAAAGGGGAGTTTCCAAAATCAAATCCCTTTACAATTTCGCCTTTTCTTTCAGCCCCAACTAAATATCCTTTTTCTTTATAAAGCAAAGCATCCTCTATACTTCTGACTGGAATTATGCTTTTTATACCGTATTCAAATGCTGTACAGATTGCTGAAGTTGCTCTAAGTACATCAATTACTACAACAATTTCAAACTCGTTCTTAAAATATTCGTATTCACCGGGTGTAAAACAAACTTCGACTCTATTTCTTAAATCCATGTTCAGTTAAATAATTAGAAGTAATAAAAAATGTTCCGAATGGAATTAATGAAGCCAAATATGCTTTTATTTCTTTGATAAATGGCAGCTTTGATTTTCTTGCATAGATAAATATTGCAAGAATATATGCTATAAATAATAAACCGTGTAATAAACCGACAATTTTATTTGGTGAGTTTATTTTATACATGTATTTTAAAGGCATTGTTATGAATAACGCTAAATATGAAATACCTTCTGTTGTTGCCAGGTAAATTATGTTTTTTGTTGATAGTTTCATCTAAGTAAAGTTATAAATCCTCTGTAAGTGTATTCTTTTTCATT
>CALPOI020000172.1 GCA_943325145.2 Candidatus Planktophila lacus
CAAACGTTTAAGCAATTGTTAATGGTTTCTGGTTTTGACCGTTATTACCAAATTGTAAAGTGTTTCCGTGACGAAGATTTACGTGCTGATCGCCAACCAGAGTTTACTCAAATAGATTGTGAAATGGCGTTTGTTGAACAGGAAGATATTTTAAATACGTTTGAAGGTTTAGTGAAACATTTGTTTCAAGAGGTGAGAGGGGTTCAATTTGAGGAAGATTTTCCAAGAATGACCTACGCTGAAGTAATGGAAAAATACGGTTCTGACAAGCCAGACATTCGTTTTGGGCTGGAATTTGTTTATTTAACAGATCTTGTTCAAAACAAAGGTTTTGCAGTGTTTGACAATGCTGAATCAGTAATTGCTATAAACGCACAAGATTGTTCTGAATATACACGTAAACAATTAGATGCTTTAACGGATTGGGTGAAAAGACCTCAAATTGGTGCAACTGGATTGATTTACTTGAAATATAACTCGGATGGTTCGTTAAAGTCATCAGTAGATAAATTCTATGGTCCTGAAGAATTAAAATTATGGGCTGAAAGAGCAAACATGCAACCGGGTGATTTACTATTAGTTTTATGCGGAGGTTTGGATAAAACACGCAAACAAATGAACGAGTTACGATTGCATTTAGGAAATGAATTGGGATTGCGTAATCCTAACGTTTTCAAACCATTGTGGGTAGTTGATTTCCCATTATTGGAATGGGACGAAGAAAGTGACAGATATCATGCAATGCACCATCCATTCACATCTCCTAAACCAGAAGATTTTGCTTTATTGGATTCCGATCCAGGAAAAGTTAGAGCAAATGCGTATGACCTTGCAATGAATGGAGTGGAATTGGGCGGTGGTTCAATTCGTATCCACGATCGTGCAATTCAAGAACGAATGTTTCAATTATTAGGATTTACTTCGGAAGAAGCACAAAAACAATTTGGCTTTTTATTGAAAGCATTTGAATTTGGTGCACCTCCACATGGTGGAATTGCTTTTGGATTGGATCGTTTAGTTGCCACAATGGGTGGTTCTGATTCTATTCGTGATTACATTGCTTTCCCTAAAAATAACAAAGGAAGAGATGTGATGATTGATGCCCCTTCAACATTAGACGATAAACAATTACAAGAATTAGCGATTAGCGTTGTTGATACCTCTACAAAAACGATGTAATTTCAAATTGCCTTTGTAGATTGGAAATAACTTTTCAATCTACAAAGGCTTTTAATTATCAAATACAGTATTTTCGTTCTCTAGTTCAATGAACAAAATAGCTCTTGTATTTTTCATAAACTCCTCCTTTTAAAGCTCTCTCAGGATTGTTTGATACCGCAATTTATTTTTTGCTGTTGAATTTTAATGACTTAATCTACCTCTTAATTTTTCTCTTTAGTTTGTATTAAAAAATTACTTAATTAGATTATATTGTCAGTTAAAAAATAATTTCAATTGAAAATTTAAGCTACATTTGAAGAAGAAGAAAGTAAAGTAGGTTCATAAAAACTTCATATAATACAATGAAGAAATTTAAAAAAAAGAGAGCAATTAAATCATGAATTTTTTTAAATTAATTTCTGTATTTATTTTATTAATAAGTTGTCATATTGGTTTTGGACAGACTGCAATAATTAACGAGACTTTTCCTTCATCAGGTTTACCTACAGGATGGACTTCTGATGCCTCAGGTTGGGCATGTGATGCTACTAATGGACGTACTGATGTAAATTGCATCTCTCTTCTTAATGCTAATGGATTTAACAAATCTTTTTATATACCTATTACATTTAAAAATGGTAGTTTTTATAGTTTTGATTTTTACTCAAAAAAACATGGTGCTATAACTATAATATTTAATGACGGAGCAAATACAATAACTCCATTATATTCTTATACTCAAGTTGCAGCTACAGGAAATGGTTATGTTAATATCGTATCTGGGAATTATACAAATAATTCAGGATCTGATATTTCAGGATATGCTGTTGTTTACACAACAACTACAAACTATGGAAGTTCAACTTGTTCAATGGATGATTTTAAAATTTATGAAACAACCCCAGTAAATTATTATTCAAAATATACTGGTAATTTAAATGAATTATCCAATTGGGGCACAAATATTGATGGTACTGGAACGGTACCGTCTAATTTTACTTCTTCATATCAAACTTTTCACATTCGTAATAATTCCTCTCCTACTATAGGTGCAGCATGGACAGTTTCAGGAACTGGATCTAAAATTATTGTAGGTGATGGAACAAATTCCTGTGATTTTACAATACCTGCTGCTTTTGCTGTATCTGGTACAATCGATGTTTCCAATAACGGAACACTATCGATAGCGCATTTAACGACAAATCCAACGTTGGGTTATTTAGCATCAGGAAGCACAGTAGATTACAAAGGAGCTGGCGCACAAACCATTGCTAATGCCTCATACCATCATCTTAAACTTTCAACATCAGGAGCTAAAACGTTAATAGCTGGTGTAACATCAATTGCAGGGAATTTAACTACTTCGGGAACAGCTACAACAGCTACTGTAGTTGGATTAATAATTGGAGGAAATTTAAATATTGGTGATGGAACTACGTTCACGAATGCTGGACATTCCTTAACAGTGACAGGCACAACTACTATTGGAGGTGGTACTTCTGGAACTCTTATTTTTTCCAATGCAACTAATCCAATTAGAACCTTTACAGGATTAGTAACTATAAATTCAGGTGGTTCCTGGACAGAAAGCGCGGCTATTACACCTACTTTCAGAGGAGGGATAACTAAAGTAGGAACTTTTACTTCAAGCACTGGTGTGCATACATTCAATACAAATTCTCAGGCAATTACAGGTGCTTTATCTATTCCAAGTGTTACGATTACCAGTATAACCTTAACATGTAATGGCAGTTCTGATTTAACTGTTAATACAGCTTTAGTGTTGGACGCAACTGCAGTATTAGAAATGTCTACTTCGCAATTATTAGGAACTTTAACTACGCTCACTAATAATGGCACTATAAAAACAGCGAATTTAGGTGCAACTCCTATTCCAACAGGAAAAACATGGGGAGGCACAGTTGAGTTCAATGCAGCTTCTAATCAAACTTTAATGGCAGGTTCTTACAATAACTTAACAGTTTCTGGTTCTGGAAATAAAACATTAAGTGGTTCAGTAACCATAGGTGCCTCTGGAATTTTATCGCTTTCAGGAGGTGTTATTGTTCCTGGAGTAAATGTCCTAACTGTTGACAATACTTCCTCATCAGCTGTAAGTACTGGGTCTAGTTCAAGTTATATAAGTGGAGCTTTAAAACGAAAAATTGCTACTGGAACTGGTGCTTGGAATTATCCAGTTGGTATCGGAGGTTCTTACTATCCATTTGTTCTTACAAATCCTATTCAAGTAACAGGATACACAACAATATCAGTTACCGCTGCAACTACTGGGGGAACTGCAGGCACCTGTAATACCTCAATTAGTTCATCTGAGTATTGGACTGTTTTAACAACTTCAAATCTCTCAGCTGGTTTAGTTTCATTAGGTAAGCCTTCATTAGGAGCTTTAAATACGGTAAGTCAATCAAATTCTTCTACGTTGAATGGTACTTATGTATCTAGGTATGGAACGGTTAGTGGTAATACTGTTGTTAATTCAAATACAATTGCTGTAAGTACTACCACTAGTTATTTTGTATTATCTACAGCAGCTTCTACTTTACCAACGATAACTTCACCCACAAGTGCTTCAGTATCTTCTTCAACCGTTACATTAGGAGGAAATATTACCTCACTAAATTGTTCAAATATCATTGAAAGAGGTATTTATTACAGTACCACAAATGGTTTTACAGATGGTACAGGTACAAAAGTTTCAGTATCCTCGGGTCCGTATTCTACTGGTGTATTTACAATTCCTGTTGCTGGATTGGTTCCAAATACAGTGTATTATTACAAAGCTTTTGCTACAAATTCTTCTGGTAGTTCATATACTACACAAGGCACTTTTACTACCACTACTCAAACGTTTCCTGTAACTGAGGATTTTGAATCAGATCCAGCAGGTGCTCTGACGGCAGGTTCAACTACTACATCTGGTTCATTTGTTGAAACTGGTAGTTGGGATATTAGTAATGGTGGTGGTGGCTGTGGTAGTGATAACTTACGTTTAAGTTCGTCCATTTCCAATCAATGGTATTTCACTCCTAGTTTTTTTGCAACAGCAGGAAAAATTTATACTGTCTCTTATAAAGGAAAGAATACAGCGTCAAGTGCTAGTGTTAGTATATATGTATGTTCTTCACAATCATCAGTTAATGCTGATCTAACAACAAATTATTTTACAAGTCCTGGTACAGGTTCAACTTTTGCGACAGAAACATCACAAGGATGGCTTTGCACTTCATCAGGTACCTATTCGTTTGGTTTTAAAGTAAGTTCAGGAGGAAGTGCTCTTCAATTAGATTGCTTTAGTATTTATGAAACTACTCCTGTTACTATTACTTGGGATGGAAGTTCAAATACAGATTGGAGTACTTCTGCGAATTGGGACTTAAATAGAATTCCAAATTCAACAGATATCATAATCATCCCAGCAGGTGTAATTTCAGGAAATTACCCACTTGCAGTACCTAATGGTTCCTTCAATTCACTCTCTTTGACTAGAGGTACTTCAGGAACAACAACTATCGGAACAACAACATTCTCTGGGAATGTGACACTAAACTCTTCCTTTACATCCAATACAATTACTTTTAATGGAACTACATCAATTGGTGGAAATCTAGCAGTTGGAACTTCAGGCAACAATTTTAATTTTACTGTGAATGGGGCAACGAATGTGAACGGAACATTCACACTAGGCGCTGTAAATACAGCTGTAACTACAACTGTCAATCATCCAATTACTGTAGTTGGGGCATTTACAATGGGGAATAACAGCAATCATGCAACAACTATTTCTTATTCTAATTCTACGACGAAAGCAATAACAGCTTCCAATTCTGGAAATTTAGTTTTTTATGGAACAGTAAATTATACGGCTTCTAGTGGAGATCAAATCGTCATGAAATCACAATACAATGGTGCGTTGAATGCTACAAATGGAGCAAAAAGGTATATGGAAGGAGATTTGGACATTAATAGCAGTCTTACTTTGTCATCAGGTGATTGGTATTGTGGTTCATCTACAACTATTTCTATTTCTGGAACTCAAGGTACTGACGGCAATGTTAAATTATCAAATAGTCCCTATAAAGGATCTGGAATTTCTGGTAGGTGGCAAGGTCTTTTTGTTGCAAGTGATTTAGGATCAATTGGAGCAAATGATTTAATAACATCTATTTCTTTTTATA
>CALPOI020000173.1 GCA_943325145.2 Candidatus Planktophila lacus
CCACTCCATGTGACTGGGTCCAAATACCCTTCGTTGGTGGGTGAAAAACGATCGAAACCTTGTTCAAACTTGAAAAATGGTACACCATATTCACAACTGCTATTCTTCAAAATACAATTTCGAGAATTTATTAAAGAAATGGTCCCTCCTATCACTTGAATACCATCTACCTCAATAAAAGATTTATTGCTTAATACCAATGATTTTTTTGAAGTACGAATCCTGACATAGCGCTCAAAATGAACTTTATTCGGAGGCCAAAAATATAAGTATCCGTCCGAATAAAACCACTCACCAGGTGTATCTAAAAAAGCCAATTTCCCTACCAAAAAACCTCGCCCTTTACCTAAATAACCACTTTCATATTGCTTCCCCCAATACCATGCATTATTCTCTAAAGATAAATTCTCTCCAACCTGAGCTTTAACTTTTCCATTTAAAGCAACTAAACCTCTCCCACACACACCAACAAAGTGAGCACCTTTTAAGGATTTTAAGTTCTTTGCACCTTCAAAAACGACTGTTTTATCTGGATTTGCTATTACTTCACCCCATGAACTTGCTCGAATATCCCCTTCCTTAACAGAAGGAAAGCTAGCTTGCATCAAGGATTTTTGATGAAAGAACAATTGAATGACTGAATCTTTTACTTTTACTCGAAAGATTGAACCTTTATAACGTTTCCAACTAAAAGGTGCTTTTCTAGGTAAAACAACTACTTGTTCGTTTTGGAAATTTTTAATTACAATTTTATTTCCTTTTGTACCAGAGTTTTTAAAAACAATTACCTCTTCATACTTGCCCCCTCGGACAAAGCAAGTATCACCGGGCTTTAACCTGCTAACAGCAAAATTTATACTATTAAATGGAGAATCAATGGTGCCCTTTGCATTCTTTTTTCCATTCGTAGCCACATAATAGGTTTTCGAATGAACAACTACTGAAAGATTGAAAAATAGAAAAACTAAAAAATAAATCAGCTTATTCTTTGGAATCATACTCTCCGTTTAATGCATACCAACCAAATAAAAATAACCCGCCTACTATAAGTGGTAGTAAAACAAAAAGAATAATACATCCGAAAACTAAATCATCGCTCCCTTTTGGTGAAACAATCTTTGGATAACCAAAATTTACAACTCCAAAACAAGCACATAATCCTGCTAGCACGATCCAAAAAACACCTAATATCTTTCTTAAATTACGCATGACTCTTAGTTTTATTGTTTGTTTTTATATAGATGAGTCCAATTACAAAACATACCGATGCAACCCCGATAGGATACCACAATCCTTCTAAATAAGGTGATTCATACGGCTGTGCAAGGTTGTTTTTTACTGCTAAATTATTCGCATCATTTGCTTTAGATGCCAAATAAGTTGCCACTGCCGGAAGTAATCCGCCAAAAACTCCATTTCCTATATGGTAAGGCAACGACATTGAAGTGTAACGAATATGAATAGGAAATAATTCCACTAAAAAAGCTGCAATTGGACCATAGACCATGGTAACAAATAACACTTGAATAAATACCAATCCAACCAATATCCACCAATCAGCATCAGAAATTTTAATTGTGGTTTTTAATTCCTCTTTTATTAGTTGATTATCTTTTGATAAAAGAACTTTTTTCACCTCCGTCTTCTTTGCTCCGTCTTCATAGGAAAAGTGATTTGTATACAATAATTCGGTTTGTTTCGTTTTGGCGTTCAATTTATTCGTTAACTGTCCAGTGCGCAGACTTGCATTTTCAGTTTTATTTTTAACAGCTACGGTTTGGTACATTTTTTCATAAATCGGTCTGTAACATAAAACTGCCAACAACATTCCCGTTAACATAATTTTTTTTCTTCCGATACGATCAGACAAAGCTCCAAAAACAAGAAAAAAGGGAGTGCCCAGTAATAAAGCAGTTGCGATTAACATATCAGACTGCATCTTATCAACCATACAAATTTTCTCTATGAAACTCATCGCATAAAATTGTCCAGTATACCAAACAACTCCTTGTCCCATTGTTGCTCCGAACAAAGCCAATAAAACATATTTGAAATTTTCCTTCTTTCCAAAACTTTCTTTCAATGGATTTTTAGCAATTTTACCTTCCTCCTTCACTTTCTGAAACAAAGGAGACTCATCCATATTTTTTCGAATCACATAAGAGATCAATACCATCGCAATTGAAACCCAAAAAGGAATTCTCCATCCCCAATTATTGAATGCCTCTTCACTTATTGCCATACGTGTTCCCATTATCACTAATAGAGAAACAAATAAACCAACAGTGGCAGTAGTTTGAATCCAAGAAGTCCAATATCCACGACGATTTTCAGGAGCGTGCTCAGCGACATAAGTTGCAGCACCACCGTATTCTCCTCCTAATGCTAAACCTTGTAACAACCTTAACAACAATACCGCCAATGGCGCAAAAAAACCAATCGTTTCGTAAGAAGGAATACAACCAATTAAAAATGTAGCTCCTCCCATCAACAACAAGGTCATCATAAACGTGTATTTACGCCCAATCAAATCGCCCAATCGCCCAAAAAACAAAGCGCCGAATGGTCGCACAACAAAACCTGCAGCAAAAGTTGCAAGCGTCGCTAAAAAAGCAGCTGTTGGATTATCTGGAGGAAAAAATTTTGTTGAAATGATGGTTGCCAAACTACCAAAAATATAGAAGTCATACCATTCAATGAGTGTTCCTACCGACGAGGCACCTATAATTTTCCAAAGTCCTTTTGATTCTTTCATAATTGTATAATCTTAAAAGATAACTTCAAATTTATTCCTCTTGAAAATCACAGTTAAAAACTTATATTCCAAAATGAATCCTACTGAAATTAAAAGATATCATCTCTAAATTAATTAAAAAAATCAAAGGCTTTAATTTTTAAACAAAAATATGTTTTGTATGTTAATGTTGTACTATAATGTTGTTTAAAAAAAGAACGTGAAATGGAGAATTCTCATACCCCAGAAAAAGACTTTTCAGAGCAAATAATTACCTATTGGATGGAAGATTGTTTGAATGATGTAGCTTCGAAGAATGTGTTTCAATTTTGTAAACTTCATTCCTTTGAAGAGTCACAATTTTATGCGCTCTTCTCTTCCCTCGATGATTTGCAATCAAAGATTTGGGTGACTTTGTTTCAAAGTGCGTTATCGTTGTTAGTTGCATCTGAAAATTTCGCGAAATATGACGAGAAAAACAAATTAATCTCATTGTATATCACTTTATTTGAAACTTTTACACTGAACCGTTCTTATTTAATTGAATCACTTCCAAAAGATTTGAAAGATTTCAAGCAATTGAAACAGCTTCATTTATTAAGAAAAGAGCTCAAAGAATTTAGTAAATCCCATTTATATTCCATGAACCAAACGATTGTTTCTGAGAAATTATCTTCGATTACACAACCAATAATGGAAGAAGGGATTTGGGTGCAATTCTTGTTCATACTCCATTTTTGGGTACACGATACCTCTCCAAATTTTGAAAAAACAGATATAATTATAGAAAAATCCGTTGTTACGTCATTCGATTTAATGAATACAAAACCTTTAGAAAGTTTAGTTGATTTGGGGAAATTTTTATGGAAAGAAAGAATGTGATTTCTGAATTTATTCGCTAAAATATCCAAAACTTAAAAATGTAATTATGAAAACACTCAACAGTATTCCTACAGGCAAAATTGAAAGAGCTGGACAACTTGTTAAAACGGGATTGAAAGTTGGTACTAATTACATCGCATATTATGGAGAAAAACTAGTGAATCCATCACTTACGAAAGACAAACTTCATGAAAGCAATGCTGAAGATATTTATGACGGTCTAAAAAATCTTAAAGGTAGCGCGTTAAAAGTTGCTCAAATGTTGAGCATGGATAAAAACATTATGCCACAGGCGTACGTTGACAAATTTTCATTGGCTCAATTTTCTGTACCAGCATTGTCTTTACCATTAGTTCGTAAAACGTTTAAAATTCATTTGCAAACTTATCCAGAACAACTTTTTGAAACCTTTTCAGACAGTGCAATTCACGCAGCAAGTATCGGTCAAGTTCACAAAGCTACATTAGGTGACCAAACATTTGCAGTAAAAATCCAATATCCAGGTATCGCTGAAAGCATTAGTTCAGATTTAGCATTGGTGAAACCATTTGCTATGAAAATGTTCAACATCAAAGGAGAAGATTCTGAAAAATACTTTAAAGAGGTAGAGGATAAATTAATCGAAGAAACCAATTACACGCTTGAACTTACCCAAAGCAATCGAATATCTGCCGCTTGCCAACATATTCCAAACTTAAAATTTCCGCAATATTACCCTGAATATTCCTGCAATAAAATTCTAACGATGGAATGGATGGAAGGCCTTCATCTATCAGAATATTGCGCTACGAATCCTTCACAATCGGAAAGAAACAAAATTGGTCAAGCATTATGGGATTTTTATAATTTTCAACTACATCAATTAAGAGAGGTTCATGCAGACCCTCATCCGGGAAATTTTTTGGTAACCGAACACAACGAATTAATTGCGATTGATTTTGGATGCATCAAACAAATCCCCGAGGAGTTTTACACACCTTATTTTGAATTGGTACAACTTGAAAACTTAAATCACACCCCTACTTACCTAAGCAAATTGAGACAATTAGAAATCATCCGTGAAGATGACTCAGAAAAAGAAATTAAAATTATCGCGGATTTCTTTTACGAATTGCTATTTCTATTTACAGAACCTTTAAGATCAAACTCTTTTGACTTTTCAAACGATATTTATTTTTCAAAAATAGCAGCACTTGGTGAATCAATCACGAAGGATGAACAAATCAAAAAACTCAATGGAAATCGAGGTTCACGTCATTTTTTATACATAAATAGAACTTTTTTTGGGTTGTACAATTTGTTACATGATCTTAGAGCAGAAATAAAAACAAATTAATTGTATTCTAAATTTCGTTTACGCTCTTCCTAAGAGGCTATTCAATTAAATTTCACAAACCATAGTTTATTTTGAGATAATTTTATTCTGACGATTGATTGAATTAACTCATTAAACAGAACAATTATCATCTTTTTTGGAGTAATGGACAAAATAGTGCCTAGTTTTTAGATGTTTTGTTCAAGTGGACAAAATAGTGCCTGTTTATTTTTGATGATTTGGTACATGAATTTTAATTGTTTCTACTTTTCTGCCATCAAACAAAACGGACTCAAGCTCTGCTGGAGAGCAACTTGATAGGGATAGTTTGTAAACGACAAAAAAATGTCTAATCGGTGGGTTATTAAATTAGCTCACCGATATTTTTTTAGAGTTCC
>CALPOI020000174.1 GCA_943325145.2 Candidatus Planktophila lacus
AAGATGGCTAAAAATTTAGTAATTGTTGAGTCACCTGCAAAGGCAAAAACAATCGAGGGATATTTGGGGAAGGACTTCGTTGTTAAGTCGAGTTATGGACACGTAAGAGATTTAGCTTCAAAAGGTATGGCGATTGATATCGCAAACAACTTCACTCCAAATTATGAGGTTTCTTCGGATAAAAAAGCAGTTGTCTCGGAACTTAAAAAATTATCAAAAGAAGCTCAGACTGTTTGGCTAGCAACGGATGAGGACCGTGAAGGGGAGGCGATTTCTTGGCATTTGTATGAAACTTTGAATCTTCAAAAAAAAGACACCAAGAGAATTACGTTCAACGAGATTACTAAAAATGCGATTCTTAAAGCAATTGATAACCCACGTGAAATAAATATAAGATTAGTTGATGCTCAACAGGCTCGTCGTGTGTTAGATCGATTAGTTGGATTTGAACTTTCTCCTGTTTTATGGAAAAAAGTTCGACCAAGTTTGTCAGCTGGTAGAGTTCAATCTGTTGCTGTAAAATTAATAGTAGAAAGAGAAAAAGAAATTATTGCTTTTAATTCTGAATCGTTTTATAAAATTCAGGCCATTTTCACGAAAGGTAAAGAGAAGATCAAAGCTGAAATATCACGGAATATTTCCAATGATTTGGAGGTGACTGCGATTTTAAATCAGTGCAAAGAGGTTAACTTTGAAATTATAGACGTTCAAACAAAACCTGCAACTAAATCTCCTTCAGCTCCTTTTACTACTTCAACTTTGCAACAAGAAGCAAGTTTGAAATTAGGTTTTTCTGTATCTAGAACAATGACCGTTGCTCAAAGGTTGTATGAAGCAGGAAAAATAACTTACATGAGGACAGATTCTGTGAATCTTTCTGAAACGGCAATGAATGCTGCTGAGAAAGAAATCACAAGTTTTTATGGAAACAATTATTCAAACCCTACAAAATATAAAACTAAAAGTTCCGGGGCTCAAGAAGCCCATGAGGCAATTAGACCTACTGAATTCAGTAATCATACCATAGAAGGGGAATCCGATGAAGTTAAATTATACGATTTAATTTGGAAACGGACAGTGTCTTCTCAAATGAGTAACGCACAACTTGAGCGTACTTCTGTAAAAATTGGAGCAGGTAATTTAACCGAAGTTTTCCAAGCAAAAGGTGAGGTAATTAAATTTGATGGATTTTTGAAAGTGTACATGGCTGCATCTTTGGAAGAAGACGATGAAGACCAGTCATCTGAAATATTACCATCCGTTGAAATTGGTGATCATTTAGATTATCTATCCATTAAAGGAAGTCAACGATTCTCAAGACCAGCTCCAAGATATGTTGAAGCTTCTTTAGTGAAGAAATTGGAAGAATTGGGAATTGGTAGACCTTCTACTTACGCTCCAACGATTTCTACCATTCAAAAAAGAGGATATGTAGAGAAAAAGGAAAGAGAGGGTGATACAAGATGGTATTCTGTTTTTGAATTAGTCGGAAAAGAAATCAATGAAGAAAAGAAATCTGAAATAATTGGTAAAGAGAAAAATAAATTATTTCCAACAGATATAGGTATCGTGGTGACTGATTTTCTATCCAGTCATTTTGAACAAATCATGGATTATCATTTTACAGCAGATGTAGAGCAGCAATTTGACGACATCGCTCAAGGTAAAATAGATTGGACTCTGATGTTACATAAATTTTACGATCCTTTTCATTCTACCGTTGAAAACACCTTGGAACATTCTGAAAGAGCAACAGGAGAGAGAGATTTAGGTGTTCATCCTGAGTCAGGCAAGAAAGTAATTGTTCGTATTGGTCGTTTTGGACCGATGGTACAAATTGGTGATGAAAAGCTAGATGGTGAAAAACCAGCTTTTGCTTCTTTAAGAGCAGATCAATCGATTGGTTCTATGACATTGGAAATGGCATTAGAATTATTCAAATTACCAAGAACTCTTGGAGAGTATGAAGAGTTGACTGTTAAAGCGAATGTTGGTCGTTTTGGACCATATATCCAACATGGCAAATCCTTTGTGTCCATTAAAAAAGAAGACGATCCTATGACGGTTTCTTTGGACAGAGCTATTGAGATTATTCTTCAAAAACGAGAAGACGATGCCAATAAAATATTGAAGGTTTTTTCTGAGGATGATACAATGCAAATATTGCAAGGTAGATGGGGGGCCTATTTGAAAATAGGTAAGGACAATTATAAATTACCGAAAGACTCTGATATTGAAAAACTTTCGTATGCTGATTGTGTAGAAATTAAAAACAATCAACCTGAGCCTAAAAAGGGAGGTAGATTTGCGAAGAAAACTACTAGTAAAAAATAAATCATGTTAGATATCTCCTTATATTTTCAGCCTATTGATGAGGTAGGTGATAAGATAGGTTCTATTGGCGCGTCTTTGGAAGTTCATACGGTGGATAATTTCCCTGATATTGTAAGTGATAGTATTGCTTTATTTTACTGTCCTGAATTTCGAAATGGTGAGGAAAGTGTTCATGGAAAAAGTAATGATAGTTTTCGTAACTATTTTTACGATTTGTCGATGCCGATTACGTGGGTTAAAAAGATTTACGACTTAGGGACATTACTTCCAGGTGAAACAATCGACGATACTTATTATGCGCTTTCTCATATTGTTAGTGAATTAATAAAACGAAATATATTACCAATCATAATTGGTGGAACTCAAGATTTAATCGTTCCTATCTATAAAGGTTTCTCAGGTTCTGAACAAATGGTGAATATTACTTCAATAGATGCTGAAGTAAATTTGGGTTCAGTTGAGGAATCTTTGACAAGTAATTCTTTTCTAAGCCATTTATTAATGGCTAAACCTTGTAATCTTTTCAACTATAGTGTAATCGGACTTCAATCACCGTATGTGAAACAAGATGACATTGATTTGTTTGATAAACTATATTTTGATAGCCTGCGTTTAGGGGAGTTTAATCAAGATTTTAAAAAAGCGGAACCTTTAATTCGATACTCGGATATATTGAATATTGATTTACTAGCATTAAAAAAAGCAGATTATCCTTGTTCGTTTAACAAAACAACGAATGGGTTTTATTCAGAACAAATTTGTCAGATAGCAAAGTATGCTGGAATTTCCGATAAATTATCTTTGTTTTCTATATTAAATTTGTTTCCGAGCCAATTGACTGAGTGTAATCAATTTGTTGCTGAGGTGATTTGGTATTTTTTAGATGGTGTTTTTTCTCGCAGAGGAGATTTTCCTATCGGTTCGAAAAAGAATTACAAGAAGTTTATTGTTCAGTTACAAGATGCAGAAAATGAATTAATTTTTTACAAAAGCAATTTATCTGAAAGATGGTGGATGGAAGTACCATACAATCCTTCATCGGAAAGTAAATACGTTCGTCAACATTTAGTTCCTTGTAATTTTGAAGATTATGAAATGGCGATGAAAAATGAGTTGCCCGATTTGTGGTGGAAAACATATCAAAAAATTGCACATTAGTGTTTCGTTTTTCATGCTTTCAGAAATTACTTCAAGGTTTAATAAAAAAAAATCGTATTTTAGCACACTAAATTTTGTTTTCATCACTGTATGACAAAAATTAAAATGAGTATAAAAAATAGTTTTCTTGTTTTTATGTTGTTTCTATGCACTTCTGCTTATGGACAACAAGAAAAGTTATTGACTCATTTTATGTATGATCGAATGTCATTCAATCCGGGTTCTACTGGAACAGATGTGGGTTATTCCGCTACTATGTTATACAGAAATCAATGGGATCGATTTGTGGGAGCACCAAATTCATACATATTAAACTTAGAAGGAAATTTTAATAGTATTGGTTTAGGCGGTATGGGTTTATCGATATACCACGATGCAATCGGTTTTTTGAGACAAAACAATTTTGTTTTCAATTATTCTCATCCATTTCAAATCAGAGAGTTAGGGATGTTAAATATTGGATTGGGAGTAGGATTAGTTAATTTCAGTAATAATTCTGCAGATTGGATTCCACCGACGACATTAGATGATCCGATGCT
The DNA here is from genome assembly GCA_943325145.2 of Candidatus Planktophila lacus. GTDB lineage: Bacteria > Bacteroidota > Bacteroidia > Flavobacteriales_D > Crocinitomicaceae > CANHVK01. Next base: position 4,032 of record CALPOI020000174.1, read on the forward strand.
TCAAAAAATCGGAAGTTCTACGAATCTAGATTTAAACCTTGGTTTGTTTTGGAAAAGTTTTAAAGGATATTATTTTGGGATTTCTAGTACACATTTAAATCAATCAGAATTAAATAAGCCTTCTTTTACTAACAAACGCCATTATTTTTTCACAGGTGGAAATCGTTTTACTAATGTTTTTGGTCCTGGCAGAGATATTGAAAGTCAGTTACTTATGCGTTCAGATCTTATTAAAGTCAGTGGGGATATTAATTTAAGGTATTTTCATGAAAACCTTTTTTATTCAGGTTTAGCGTTTAGGCCTTTTGAATCTGTCGGATTTTTAGTAGGTTTGTATCCGTTTAAAAATGCTACAGTTGGATATTCTTATGATTTAAACATATTTGGTTTAAATTCAGTCTCTAATGGATCGCATGAATTACTTTTTAGATATAAATATGTAATTCCAGAGCCTCCATTGGAAAAAACGAAACATCCTAGGTGGTTGTAAATTAAAAATAAATTAAAGAATTTTGTAACAAATTATTGTTAATTCCGTTTACTATTGAAAGATTGATCCTGTAAAACGTTAAATGGTATCTGGAATTAAAAAAAATGTAAAATGAGAAAACTATTGTTTTTTGGTCTTTTTGTTTTTGTTGCCTACTCATGTAGCACTAAAACAGGTCACTTAACCGGAGTGTTAGGTAGACCAAGTTACCAACCAGAAATCCCATTGGGAATGGTGTATATAAAAGCCGGCGCATTTAATATGGGTGAGAATGATCAAGATGTTCCATTCTTGCATCAGACTAGACAAAAAACTGCATCTGTTCAGGCTTTTTACATGGACGCAACTGAGATAACTAATAATGAGTATCGCCAGTTTGTTGAACATGTCAAAGATTCCATTGCTCGTGAAAAAATTTATTTAACATCTGAAGATGAATCTACAGAAGATTTCATCAATTATCAAGATCGTTATTTCGATGAAGAGTCCAAAGAAATGGTTGATTATGATCCATCAGATAAAGAAAAAAACAGAAAATTATTTTCTTTAAATTGGGACAGAGCTTTTGAGTATAGTCAAGAAGAATTTCTTCCATTGTTAACAGATATGTATTATGCTAGTAACGAGCGTTTTTACAAAAAGAGAGAGTTTGATACACGTAAATTAATGTTCAAATATTACTGGTTAGACTTAAGAGAAGCTGCTAAAAGAGGTAGGGTAGAAATCATTCCTAATGGAATAGATGGAAAAGGGAATAAAACTTCTGATAATCATAGAAAATTAAATAATCCTGAAAATAC
>CALPOI020000175.1 GCA_943325145.2 Candidatus Planktophila lacus
CTCCTAAATGCGAATAGAAAATAGCCCATTCATCTGCTTGTCTTTCAAAAATCTTTGAGTACAGAGAATCTTTAACTTGTTTTAATTCTTTTTTTAAATCTTTATTTGCATAACCTCCTCCGACTTTCTCTATATTATCACTTTGTTCTAAGAAAATGTGCGCCATTTCATGCCCCATAACAAATGCAAGAGCATTCATAGAGTCAACTCCGAAGGATCTAGTTAAATTAATAAATTCTGAACCTATTATTAATTTGCTTTTTTCTCCATTTTGACTTGGTTTAAAAACAATAATTTTAGAATTATCGTCATCTACATAAATCAATTGTGGTTTTTCAACTTTTTTTGTAATATACAGATTTTTATAAAGGTCTTCATACACTTTAATTACAAAATCTGGCACCTTTTGATTTTGACCAAAAACACTTGAAATCCCTAGTAATAAAAATAATACTATATAAAAATATTTACGCATAAATTTCTTCTTTATTCAAAAATAATATTTTTTAAGCTCTTGGGGTTACCTTTTTATATTTTATCTATTAAACAATATAACATCTAAAAAATAGAAATTATGGCACGATTTACCTATACTAAAACTGTTGAAAATTATTCTTTTGTACCACCCAGAATGATTTCAGAAAAGGAGTATACTCAATTAAAACAACAAATATTACAGAATCCTTCAGAACCTTTAATTAATGAAATGGAAGCTAGAAATGCACATGATCGATTATTAACTTTTTTATATGTTGGAGTTTTTCTTTTGATAATCGGATTAATTGGAATGTTTGTAGATGATACACCCAAATGGTGGGGCGTTTTATTAATGTTTATAAGTGTGTTTGGTATTTTACATCCAATAATTAATGAAGGCCAATTGGAGTCTTCAAGAAATAGAGTTAGAGCATATGATGAAAAAATAGAGTATTATAGAAATTTGAAGAATACAATTGTAAAAACTAATTCTTATCTTGAATTTTTAAGGAAATAATTTTAATTTAACTAGTAATTATAGTGTTATGAAAAAGATAGTTTTTTTATTGAGTCTGTTCATGTTTAAAATAATGTCATTTGCACAATCTAATTTTACAGATGCTTATGATGAAGAACGAGAACAAACTAGATTTAGAATGGAACGGTTTCATTTTACATCAACAGAAATTTGGATGGTAATAATTGGTGTTACACTATTTATTTTTGGATTAAATTTATATCAAAAACAAAGATCAGAAAAGCAAAAAGAGGGAACTTTCTCAATTGTTTTAATTATTCTTGGTTTGATATTTTCTGGTCCTTTGATTATTGGCTTATTAGGTATTGTTGATAATATTGTTGCAATTATATTACTTTTAATTTTCGTTTTTATAATTGTTAGATTTATTAAGTCTATGTTTAATTAAAATTTAAAATGTTTAAATATTTCAAAATATTTTCTTTTTTATCAAGAATTTCAAAGTTTCATTTTACAACAACTGAAATGTGGATGATAGTAATTGGTTTTACTTTGCTTATTATTGTGATATCTTTATCTCAAAAAAAAGATTAGATTATTAAATATTTGTAGCTTTTTAAATAGTTTAATTATTCTTGATTTGATATTTTCTGGTCGTCCTTTGATTATAGGTACACTAGGGGTCGTTGATAATATTGTTGCAATCATTATTATTGTAATCCTTATAGTTCTGTTAGTTAGAACTATAAGATAGGTTTTATTTAAAAATTAAAATTATGAGACTTTTATACAAAATAGTAATTTTTATATCGTTAGTGTCTATTCTGTATTCATGTAAATCGGATGAAGAGTTAAAGAATGAGGCTAATGAATTTGTAAACAAATTTGTCAATGAGTTATTATTAAAAAATTATGATTACATAGAAAAAGTTTATCCTGAATTCGATGGATTTGGTTATTGGATTCCGAGAGAATTCGAAATTTCAGAGACAATAATTGAGTCTGATGAATCTATTACTGTGTATGGTATATATCATAAAAATAAGATTAACAGTGACCAAATTAAATTTAATTTGATTCAAGAAAATGATTCCTTTAAAATCAGAAACACAAAAGGTTTATCTTCCTATTTTAATTCCTCATTGTATGAATATTGTAATAAGAAAGGTTATTTTAATAAATCTAACATCTCAATTGATAATGATGTTGATGTTTCTAAGGTGTGTAAGGATAAAGCATTTGAATTTGATTTTTTGATTGATAAATGTTTAGAAGATGTTTTTTCGAATGTACATTTGAATAAACAACAAAGTAATTTAACAATTCAATTTTATAGTACATATATAACTGGCGATGTCCAAATTCTAAATAATACTGCTTTTGATATTAGTTCTAATCAATTCAATTTCTTTTTGCATTTTTATTCACAAAATAAAATTTGTAAGTCCAAAGAAATTAGTCAATTTCCACCAATACACATTAATCCAAATAGTTATTTTAATTACAGAGTCATTTATGAAGAAAACACATGTAACTCTTCAAAATATAATATTGAAGTAAAATTAAATGATAGGGAGGAATTTGCTAAAGAAGTTGTTGAGAAGTTAGATTATGCTGAATCATTATAATTTTTTCAAAATCAAAAAGGCATTACATCAACATGTACTTAGTCCACTTTATCAATAACTTCAACAGTTAATCGGTCATACGTGCGGTAATTATCGTAAAAGTTACAATATTGAGCTTCTTTAATTGAATTATACTTTTCAATTTTTAAGTTATAATTCTCCAATAGATCCTGATTTTGTACAATTTACCATTCCTTTATAACCTGAGTTCGATTATTAACAATTTAATTGTCAATAAATTAGCTTTGTTTGATTGGGAAGAGTGAAATACAATTAGTATCTTTAAATTGTCTCTTTTTTTGTATGGAAATCTCTTTATAGAGATTTATTGAGTTTCTTCAAACTAATCGTAGCCTATCACATAAACGCTCATAGAGAAATGTAGAACAGTGAAGTCGAAGAAGAATCGATTTCAGTTGAAACACTTAAATTATAAAATATTATGGTAAATAACTCACCTTTATTTTGTCGCAAAAGCAGACACTATTCACGATAAAATCTGTCACAAATCTAGCGTAAATTTGTGACAGATTACCATCAAACAAGAACTTTATTTGTAATAATTATAAAATTATTTTTGTCACAAATATTCACTAAATTTGTGACAACTTTAAAATCATAATCATGGTGCAAAGTATTGAAAAGCAAATAGAAAAATCAATAAAAAGCAAACCAAAAGGCACTTTACTATTACCTGACGATTACCTAAGTTATGGCTCATCAGATGCCATACGAAAAGCTTTGGATCGTTTAGAAAATAAACAAGTTATTGTACGAGTGGCACAAGGCATCTATGTGCGACCTAAATTAAGTAAATTAATTGGTGTTTTAATCCCAACAGCCGAAGAAGTTGCAGAAGCCATTGCCAAACGTGACCGAATAAGAACGGTTCCTACTGGAAGCTATGCATTAAACGCATTAGGACTAAGTACACAAGTACCAATGAATATTGTGTTACTTACAGATGGTTCACCAAGAGAAATAAGGGTAGGCAAACGAAAAATAAAGTTCAAAAAAACCACACCCAAAAATCTTATGGCCAAAGGAAAAATTAGCCGATTGGTTATACAGGCATTAAAAGAAATCGGTAACGGCAAAGTAACCGCAGAAGAAGAAAACAAGATAATTGACCTCCTGAAAAAGGAAGAAGACAAAGACCTGAAACACGACATTGCACTAGCACCAGTTTGGGTTCAAAAAATAATGATTAAGGCACTAAAAGATGGTAAATAGTATTTTTTATACATCAGACAAAGCTGAGAAAGAAGCTGTTTTCAATACCGTTGCTGAAAAAAAAGGGATGACACCTTTTGCGGTAGAAAAAGATTGGTGGGTAGTGCAAGCACTGACTTGCATTTTTGAATTGGAAGACTCAGTACATTTAGTTTTTAAAGGAGGTACTTCACTAAGTAAAGCTTGGGGGTTAATCGAACGTTTTTCAGAAGATGTTGATTTAGCTATTGATAAATCCTGCCTTGGATTTGAAGGAGAACTGAGTAAAAATCAACGAACCCAATTACGTAAAAAAGCCAGCAGTTACATATCAGGAGAGTTTAAAGAAAAGCTCACATCAAAATTTGCTGAAAGAGGATTTAAAGACCTTGTTTTTAAATTGGTAGAAACAAAAGATAGTGACCAAGACCCACGAATTATTGAAATCTATTATCCAAACATCATTCAAAAACCTGACTATTTGGAAGCTAGAATTCAAATAGAAATTGGGTGTCGTTCTTTAAAAGAACCATTCACTATACGTCCAATCTCCTCATTGGTTGATATCTTCTATCCACACATGGAATTTGCACTGCCAAGTATACAAGTTCCATCTGTCAATCCAGAACGTACTTTTTTGGAAAAGATATTCTTATTACATGAAGAATTTCAACGTCCTAAAGAGAAAATGCGTTCTGACCGATTGAGTCGACATTTGTACGATGTTGTTACTTTAGCCAAAACAGTATATGCCGATAAAGCACTAAGTGATCAAACATTGTATGAAACCATCGTCATTCATCGATATACATTCACAAGAATTAGTGGTGTAGATTATAATTTACATCAACCAAAAACTATCAATCCGATTCCCTCACCAGAGGTAATCAAAGAATGGGAAAAAGATTACAACACGATGATTGAACAAATGATTTATGAGGAAAATCCTTATTCGTTTAAGGAGATTATTGATTCGTTGGTGGCATTAAAAGCAAGAATAAATCATCTCGATTGGGAATTCAAACAGCCCTTTCCATTTTCATCTAACTAATTTATGGAAATTGTGTGATTATCTATTTCAGTTAATCATAATAAGACCAAAAAATCCGTAGTTGTGTACTACGGATTTTTTATTTAAAGATTTCTCAACACCTCAACCAACTCCTTCTGTGGATGGCAATCGCTTTTATCTTTTCGATAGGAAACATGTGTAAAAATACCTTTGTCGCCCTTGACTGCTGCTTTGGAGTATTCCCACATTTCCTGTTTGTAGTCGGTTGGTATTTTGTAGGTTACACAAAGGTATTGCAACAAAGCTTTCAAACTTTCGAGTTGTTTGTCGGTGTATTTTTGGTAATGTCGAATCCCTCGAAATGGGTAGTCGTAAGTGGTGACTTCTTCAATGGGAACTTCCACATTGGTAGAACTAAAATATTTCTCGTTTTTGAGTTTCAATGAACCCCAGGAACATAATTCGATACCAATGGATTGTTTGTTGAGAATGGTGTTATTAATC
>CALPOI020000176.1 GCA_943325145.2 Candidatus Planktophila lacus
ATTCCATGTGAACTTTACAGAAGTTGTTGTACTCGTTCCACATTGTAAATTCAGCTGAATGTCTGGATTTACAGTTATGGTATATTGTTTTTTAGCGCCCTTACACCCATTCAACGTCGGCTCTACCTCAACCGTACTCGTTATCGCTGAGGCTATAGTATTGGTTGCCGTAAAAGATGCAGTATTGCCAGTCCCACTCGCTGATCCCAAACCTACTGCAGTATTGCTATTCGTCCATGCATACGTCGAACCTGATGGTGTCGTAGAAAACACAGATGCAGCAACTACATCACCCTTACATGGAGTAAGATTGGGAAGCGTGCTTAACGTAGGTGTAGGTTTTATGGTAATCTTAAACGTCTTCGCTAAGCCCAGACAACCATCCAAAGTAGGAGTAACAGATATCGTTCCTTCAATGTCAACACCCGTAGCATTCGCTGGTGCTGTATACGCTGTAATGTTCCCCGTTCCACTTGCAGCTAAGCCAACGCTTGCATTCGTGTTCGTCCACCCAAACGTCGCACCTGTTGGGGTACTTACAAATACCGCAGGAGCAACACTCTCAGTAGCACATTTACTAATAGCTGCAGGCTGAGTTAATACTGGGATACTCTTAACTTTTATAGTACTCGCTATGTTAATTACTTTGCTACAACTTCCATTGTCCACCTTCGTTAACGTCATCACTGCATCAGCTGTAATATTTGATACTGTAACATCTATCGTTCCTGATGCTGGAATAGTAACCGGACTTGCTGAACTAGCAGTTACTCCTGAATATGAAATCTTATCACCGGCTGTACCGGTAATTGTAAACGTTCCTGTTGAACCGCTACATACATCACCCTTGTTAGTTAAAGTAGGGGCTGTTGGTTGGGATTTAAAAGATACAGTAATGGGGGTTGAAGCACTCTCACATGTCGTTGTCGTGTTTTTTGCAACAACACTGTAAACTCCTGCAACAGCAGTTCCAAAAGTAGCTGCAGTTTGTACTGTCGCTGTAGCAGGAACAGTCCATGTATACGTATAAGTCCCAGCGGGAGATGGTACAGCAGTTACAGTCACATTCGTACCAGTACACTGACTTGGGGCTGTTAAAACTACCGTTGGTAAAGGGTTAATCGTTACGTCAACCTTCGTGCGGGTACTCTCGCAGGTGCCATCAGAAATCCTTACCCAATAAGAAGTAGTAGCATTTAAAACTGGAGTTGTATAAGTTGCACCAACAGCAGTAGAAGCTAAAACGGTCGTTGAAGTAGCAGTACTAAACCATTTATAAGTTTGAGAACCCGAAGCACCACTAGGAGTTAGTACAGCTGTTTTACCTGAACAAATAGACACACCAAGAACATTAGGTGGAGCAATAGTCTTAACAGAAATGTCCACTTTAGTTCTCGTACTTTCGCAAGTACCATCAACAATACTAACCCAATAAGATGATGCAGAATTAATAATTGGCGTAGTGTAATTTGGCGAAGAAGAAGTAGTAGTTGCAACTGCAACCCCGCCAGAAGATGCCGTATACCATTTATAAGTTTGAGAACCAGAAGCACCAGAAGGAGATAAGGAAGCAGTACTTCCACTACAAACCGAAGCATTCGAAGCAGAGGGAGGTGATAAAGTGGTCATTGTTGCTGTAATTGGTTGTCGATTAGAAGAACAACCACCTCCACTTGCTTCAACATAATAGGTCTTAGTTGCAGATATGGTAGGAGAATAAGTAGCTCCTGTAGCTAATGCAGTTCCACCGGTAGCTACATCAAACCAAGAATAAGTTGCAGTAGTAACATTCGAAGATACTGAAAGAGCAACAACACCTGAACCACATCTAGAATTTGGTGTAAGCGTAAGAACAGGAGGTACACATGGTGTTACAACATTTGAAGCTTGTTTTATACATGAACCACCATTTGCTCCTACTTGTACTTTATACTTAGAACCTGAACCAATATTTGGATCTTTGTCAATCGTAACTGAAAAGTTAAAACATTGTTGATTCGCTTTAGGATTGGTTGGATGCTTAACAGTCGAAGGTGAAGATGGTACAAAATCAAGTCTAGCACCAGAATATTTAGCTGTAGTTGTACTTAATCCTGAAATTGACCATGTAATTCCATTTTCAAAACCAACAGAACCTGGAGTCAAACCTAAGATTTTAGCGCCTGAGGCAGGAAAAGAAAAAACCAATTCTCTATGACTTCCATAAGTCATATCATCCTTAGTTTCAATACAAATAAAAAAATTATAAGTGTATGTTCCATTAGAATTTTTTACTAAAGAAATTACATCTAAGTTAGTTTTATCACAAGCAAACAAAGTATTTTCTATAGAAAATAAAAGATAAAAACTAAATAAAATAAAGATTATTTTTTTCATGAAATTGTAATTATATTTATTAATGTAATAGAATCTTTTTAGTGAAATACTTTGATCTTACAAGAAGTATTCCTTTAATATTAGGACGAAAATAATACAAAAAGTTGTTTCCTTCTTGAAAAAAATTTAACAAAAGGTAAGAATTCCCCAATAAATCAACTAACAATAAGTCATCAAGGGCAACAGAAGAATTAAAAATAAGCTCCTCTCCAAAAGAATTATAGGTGAAATGAATGTCTTTTTGATTAAAATCTAGAGTACCAAACTCAGTAAAATTAAGCAGTAAAGGGAATGAAATAGAATCTGAATAATTAATATAACCATTTTGATTTATAGAATATAAATTTGAAGCAACCACCTTTTTTAAATTATCAGTAAAAGGGATTGATAAAGGCTTAAAATAACTTGGCATGGAATCAGCTTTGTTAGAACTAAATCCATAACAAAAGGTATGCGAGTAATTATTACTTATTTTAAACTTAAATTTAAAAAATAAATCATCTGAATAATCTTCTTTAAAAATCGTATCAATTACAAATAAAGAACTATTTGAACTATCATTTTTGATAGACATAAAAAGTTTAGATTGCGAATACGCAAAAACATTTCTTAAACCAAAACTATCAATAAATATCGGATTATCAATTGCCTTCAATGACAAACATACTTTACCGGGAATCCTCTTTTGAAAGACAAAATCTTCTTGATTTTCGATGATGCTAATGCCGGATTGTTTAGAAGCTCCCACATGAATAAATGGGAAATAGTCACTTTTATCCGAAGAGGCAAAAAGCAATTTATTAGTATTTGAATGATAAATGTTATCAGAAGTAAAAAATAACGCATTGGAAGGATTATTTAGTTCATCTATTTTAAAAATGGTAATTAAATTATCTTTATTTTCAGCACGTTGCGTATTCCGAACAACAAAAGAATAGTTTTTACCCTCCTCTAAAAACAAGTCAACTTCAAAAAAAACAGCCTGATTATCAATACCGAGAAAAAACTTTGATTTTTTATAAATCTCAGATGATGATTCTTTATCCAAAATTACTAGTTCTAGCTCAGCTTTGTTATCGTCTCCAACACTAAAAAAATCAATGCCAATTTCTTTGATAAATAATTTCTTTGATTTTGTTATTGTAACATCAAAACCATAACTTCCAACCCACATATCATTTGAAAAATAATTGGCATCAGACATACGAAACAGCTCTAAATGTGCTGAAGAAAAAAAAGGTATTAAAAAAAGAATAAAAGAGAATCGTATAAATTTCATCAAAAATTACTGTTAACTAGTAATGTTAACGATTGAAAGTAAAAATGGTTGCTTTAAACTTTATTGAATTAATAATCCATAGAAGATTGCCTTCAAAACCTGCGATTTAAACAATACACAATCAACCTCGTCGACTAACATCCCATACCGCGATGATTCACAACATGTAATAATATAAATTAATTCCGAAATTTCAGTTTCAGACTTTCCATCGTTTAATAATCGATCTTTCAATTCTTCCTTAGAGGTAAAAATCTTTCCATACTTCGTTTGAAGCTGCTGTAAGATGATTTTATGTAATGAGGATAATGCTTCATGTTGATTTCCTTGATTTACAAAATCATCAAAATACTTCCAACTATCATCAAATTTATTAGCTATCGAAACAGCATGATTTTCAACCACTTCAACCGCACCCAATGTATACTCACCTTCTGAAGTTTGATTTCTTTTCCGTTTAATGTAAAAAACAACAATTACAAAAATTAACAAGATCATTAAAAAAATAAGTAAAAAAGAAAATTTAGAAGATTTAGTTTTAGTTGATTTAACTTTAGGAACAACTAGTTCGACATTTTCTTTCTGAAGTTTTTGCTCCAAATGTAAATTATCAGCGACTTCTACCGTATCAACTACTCCGCCAGTAACAGCTAATTGATCTAACTTATTTTGAATCGTAATGTATTTCTTAGAATCAGGATGAAAATAAGAAATTGAGATCATATTAAAATTTGAAGCCGTAGCATCGACCACTTTCAAGAAATAAACAAAAGACTTAAATCCTGTTACCCCTTCCTCTTCGTAATCGAGTTCTTCTTTAATTTCTGGATCCCCATAAAAAATAAGTCCTTTTGGTAATCGAATTTTAGGTTTCTGAATCGCATGTAAATTCCCAGTACCTGATATTTTAACTTTTAAAGTTAGTATCTCACCAACAGCTGCGGAGGACTTTGAAATTAAACTTTCCATATCAAATTTACCGACAGCCCCAATAAAATCGTTGGGTGCTCCTTTTGGTAAAGGCAATACTTCAATCATGGTTGCATTTGATTCAATTTGAGTTGTTTGATCAAAAAAACCACCATTATTGAATTGCAAGGCCATTGAGAATGGTTTAATAACAAACTTTCCTGAATTAGAAGGAAATACCAATTGTTTACCGCACGAAAAAGTAAGGTAAGAATTGCCTCTGTAATTTTCTCTTTCTAATGAAATATTCGTTGATTTGTCCAATTCGTAAGTTTCTGCAGGGGCTTTCAACGCAAAGGACTTATACCCCTGCATCATATTGATATTCAACCTAGAAAAAACTTTAGCCCTCAACACTAACGCCTCCCCTTCGTATACCTTTGAAGCAGATTTTTCAATAATTCCAAAAATGGGCTCTTTTAAATTTGATTTTGTAATATCCCCTTCTTCTTGATTGTAACTTTTCTTCTTTATCTCTCCCTTTTTCTTAACCGTCACACTTACTAAATTGGAACGATGTGTTTTTGAACGGTCCTTTACATAAGCATAAATTTGATATTTTCCCTCTTTACGAAAAACACCCTCCTGCGTAAGATTAACAGAAACAACCATATTTCCATTTTGATCCATGGTTTGTTCCATTCCATTCATCGTTCCACCCTCTATGAATTCAGCTGGAA
>CALPOI020000177.1 GCA_943325145.2 Candidatus Planktophila lacus
GAAGCAAACGAAGCTAAAGCTAAAACTGCCACCTTAAAAACACAAGAAGCGGAATTAAAGGCGGAAGTACAAATAATTGACGAAGCGATTACACAATTCATGTACCAACTTCCAAATGTTCCAAATGAATTGGTTCCTTCAGGAAAAAATGAATTAGATAATATTACGATAGAAGAAGTAGGAAGTAAAACTACTTTTTCTGGAGAAGCATTGCCTCACTGGGAAATCACTAAAAAATATGACCTCATCGATTTCGAAACAGGTGTAAAAGTTACTGGTGCTGGTTTTCCAATTTACAAAGGGAAAGGCGCTAAACTTCAACGTGCGTTGATTTCTTTTTTCTTAGATGAAGCTGACAAAGCAGGCTACGAAGAATTTATTCCACCATTAGTTGTAAACGAAGCAAGTGGATATGGTACGGGACAATTACCGGATAAAGAAGGGCAAATGTACTATGTTGGTGAGGATGATTTATACCTTATCCCAACTGCAGAGGTACCATTGACTAACATCTATCGCGATGTAATATTACCAAACGAAAACTTTTCAATTAAACTAACTGGATATACTCCATGTTTCCGTCGTGAAGCTGGATCTTATGGAAAAGATGTACGTGGCTTGAACCGCTTACACCAATTTGATAAAGTGGAAATCGTTCGTATAGAGCACCCATCAAACACTTCAAAAGCATTGGATGAAATGGTAGATCACGTAAAAGGTTTATTAGCTAAACTTGGACTACACTACAGAATTTTACGTTTGTGTGGTGGCGATACTGGATTTGCATCTGCAATGACGTACGACTTTGAAGTATATTCTGCTGCACAAGAAAAATGGTTAGAAGTTAGTTCGGTTTCACGTTTTGATACCTTCCAAGCAAATCGTTTGAAATTACGTTTCAAAACGGATGATAAGAAAACACAATTGTGCCATACATTGAATGGAAGTGCTTTAGCCTTGCCTCGAATTGTTGCTGCATTGTTAGAAAACAATCAAACACCAGAAGGAATTGTAGTTCCAGAATGTTTGCATAAATATTTGAATTTTACAGTTATTAATTAATATACGTTTCCCTCCTTTATCCAATTTCAAAGGAAGATACAAATACCAATCTTATGTCAAAACTTACTACACTTAACGAGTTTATCATGAAGAAGCAAGCAGATTTCCCTGGTGCTTCAGGTGAATTATCTCGTTTGTTAAATGATATTGCTGTTGCAGCAAAAATTGTAACGCGTGATGTACGTCGCGCTGGATTAGTAGACAATATTTTAGGAGCACAAGGTGAAGTAAATGTGCAAGGTGAACAACAACAAAAATTAGATGTTGTTGCGGATAACCAATTCATTAAAATGTTTGAGCTTGGTGGTGAAGTTTGTGGAATCGGTTCGGAAGAAAATGATAACTACATGGCTTTCCAAAGCGAAATGTCTAAAAATGGAAAATACGTGGTATTATTTGACCCATTGGATGGTTCTTCTAACATTGATGTGAATGTATCTATTGGTACAATTTTCTCAATCTATCACCGTATTTCGCCTGTTGGTACAGAAGCAACATTAGAAGACATGTTACAACCTGGTGACAAACAAGTTGCTGGTGGGTACGTCTTGTATGGTTCTTCTACAATGTTAGTATATACTACAGGAAATGGTGTCAATGGATTTACATTGGATCCATCGATTGGAGAATTCTGCTTATCGCACCCGAATATGAAAACCCCCGAAACAGGACGTATCTATTCAATGAACGAGGGGAATATTGCTGTTTGTCACCCAGGATACAGAAAATATACTGAATATTGCCAAGAAGAAGATGCATCTACAGGACGTCCTTATTCTGGACGTTACATCGGTTCATTGGTAGCAGATTTTCACCGTAACTTAATCAAAGGTGGCATTTACTTCTACCCTACTACACCTGCTGCACCAAAAGGAAGATTGCGTTTATTGTATGAATGTAACCCACTCGCTTTTGTGATTGAACAAGCAGGAGGTTTAGCAACAGATGGAACGCAACGTATTTTGAGTATCCAACCAACAGAATTACACCAACGCGTTGGATTCATAGTAGGTTCCAAACAAATGGTTGAGAAATTACAAGAGTGTTTAGATACTACTTCGGTAGAAGTATAAATAAGAAAAATAGAATTGGAAGAGGCTGAAGAGGCCTCTTTTTTTGTTTTTGTAAACTTTAAATTTGGCTTAATCTATACTTTTTATACGAGTTTAAGCCAAATTAACTTTTTAAAGTGGCTTAATCTATGTATTTTTATATCGATAAAGCCAATATAAAATATGATAGGAAGAGAAAAAGAAAAACAACTACTTGAAAATAAATACATTTCGTTGAAATCGGAGTTTGTAGCAATATATGGTCGTCGAAGAGTAGGAAAAACCTATCTCATTAGAAGTGTTTTTAAAGATCGAATGCATTTTCAATTTACTGGTTTAGCAAATTCAAGTACGAGTAAACAACTCATAAACTTTGAACTTACACTAAAAGATCAATATCCTCAGTTAGTAAAAGAAAAAATAAATAATTGGTTGGAGGCTTTTCAGCTTTTTAAAGAAATCATTCTACAATCGAATGAGGAAAAAAAAGTTTTATTTATTGACGAGCTACCTTGGTTGGATACAAGAAAAAGTGAATTCATACAAGCACTGGAACACTTTTGGAATGGTTGGGCATCAGACCGTACAGATATTCTATTAATAGTTTGTGGTTCTTCTGCATCTTGGATGATCAATAAATTAATTAATAACAAAGGAGGCTTACATAACCGTATTACAGCAAAATTAAAAATAGAACCTTTTAAATTAAAAGAGTGCAAAGCTTACATTGAGAACAAACAAATTGTATTAAGTGATTATCATTTGATAGAATTATATATGGTATTGGGTGGTATACCATATTATTGGGATGCCGTAGAGCAAGGCAAAAGTACATTCCAACTCGTACAATCCATCTGTTTTGAAAATAATGGGATATTAAAATCGGAGTTCAACACGGTCTTTAAGTCTTTGTTTACACACGGAGAAAAACACGAAATAATCATAGAAAGTATCGCACTAAAAAACAAAGGATTAACAAGGGAAGAAATTATAAAAAACACTAAACTTCCTAATGGTGGTAGTCTAACCCGCATGTTAAAAGAATTAGAAGAAAGTGGATTTATTCGAAGCTACGCACCCCTGGGAAAGAAAACTAAAAATACTTTATATCAATTAATTGATTTTTACAGTGGATTTTACCTGAAATTTATCAAGCCAAATCAGAAACAAGAAGTGAATTGGTTAAGTAAAATTGATAACCCAGAATACCAATCTTGGACAGGGTACGCATTTGAACAAGTATGCTTGTATCATACATTAGAAATTAAAAAAGCATTAGGAATTCAAGGTGTTGATTCAAAACAATATAGTTGGAAAAGTACAACCACGACAGAAGGAGCACAAATTGATTTATTAATTGATAGAAACGATAAAACAATCAATCTGTGTGAAATAAAATTTGCTTCAAGTGAGTTTATAATTGAAAAAAAGTATGATTTAAATCTAAGAAATAAGATAAATGCTTTCAAACTAGAAACGAAAACAAAGAAATCAATCCACTTGACTATGATTACACCTTATGGAATCGCGAACAATCAATACAGTGGGTTAGTGCAAAATTCTTTAACGATGAATTGTTTGTTTGAATAAGTATTTCTGCACATAAATTTGACTAATATATTGGATTCATTATAGTTTCCAAACAAATGGTTGAGAAATTACAAGAGTGTTTAGATACTACTTCGGTAGAAGCATAAACAAGAAAAAAATAGAATTGGAAGAGGCTGAAGAGGCCTCTTTTTTGTTTTTATAAACAAGAAAAAAAATTATATTTGTTATATGAATCCATTGCAATCATATAGTGTTCAAATCAATGAACTTTGTCTCAAATATTCTGTTGGAGAATTAGCCGTATTCGGTTCTGTTCTTACTGATAAATTTAACAGTACGAGCGACATTGATTTTGTAGTAGATTTCACTCATATTGACCGAAAAGAGTATGCAAGTAACTATTTCAATTTCAAAAAATCGTTGGAAGATTTATTTCAACGAAAAGTAGATTTATTAGAAAAATCGGCCTTAATAAACCCGTTTTTTTTAGATGTTCTTCAAAAGACAAAAAAAGTTATCTATGCAAGATATTGAAATAAAATCTTGGCTATTTGACATACTGCAATTAATAGCATAGATTGAAAGTTATTTTAATGAAAATTATACTTTTGAGATGTATGTGAATGATACAAAAACAAAACGTACTGTCGAACGAGATTTAGAAATTATTGGTGAAGCTGTAAATAGAATTATAAAGAAAGAACCAGAATTTCCTATTTCTGATGCGTATCAAATCATTGGAACACGTAACAGAATTATTCACGGATATGATGTAATTTCAAACGATTTAATATGGAGTATTCTTGAAATGAATATACCTAAATTAAAAAAAGAAGTTACCAATATTATTGGTGCTTAAAAAACTAATTAAACACCCTCTTCTTCCACCAGCTCACAAGGGGATGTACTTTCTTAAATTCTCAACATCTAAATCAGCATCATATGCAACATAACGGGTTTTCAATTTCTTGGATTTTATGATCGACTCAATACGTTTCCCCAAGGCAATTACTTAAGGATGCATCATTGTTTTTCGATTTCTTTTTTCCATTAGGGAAAATTAAACGCGATAAAGTATAAATAACTGATTGTGTATAATCTATTGTATACAACTGGTTTTATATTTGTAATAAGAAACTAGTATGCACTAATAGAGAAAAGTGCATATATTTATAATTGTAAAAAAAATAACCATGAATAGATATTTTTTTGGTTTAACAACTATTTTATTATCGACTATTTTATGGGCACAAGTCCCAAATAAAATGAGCTTTCAATCAATAATTAGAAATAATCAAGGGAAGTTGGTTGTGAATCAAGTAGTAGGCGTTCGTACAAGTATTTTACAGGGTGGTAGTACTGGAACGTCTGTCTATGAAGAAACACATCAAAAAACGAGTAATCAAAACGGAGTATTGACTTTAGAAATAGGAACGGGAACCGCTGTACTTCCCTAAATAGAGTTGACCGTTTTGGTTAATATTCTTCTTTAGTTTCATTTTCCCAAATCGGACAATTATGATTCAGAGGTTCTTCTCTTGGGCAAAAATGAAAGAGACTCGATGTCTCTTTCATTTTTACATTTCCCTCGGC
>CALPOI020000178.1 GCA_943325145.2 Candidatus Planktophila lacus
AAAAGGAAGTGAATGGGCTCAAGAAATAGTCAGACAAAATAAACAACCCAACAAAGAACTTTTTGAGATTTCTAAAAAAATACAAGGTTACTTTTTATACAAAGGTCAAGACGAAGAAAATATTAAAATTGAACACATTGCTTCAGGAAAAGAATTTTTACTCACAAAAAAATCCTATGACCATTCAGATTCATTGAACGAAATTGACGAAATCATACATCTTGGCATGATAAAATGGCAAAATGAGTGGTGGTTTTCTGGTGTTAGCTTCATACAGTCTTTTAATGCTGATTTAATCTTAGAAGAAAAAAATTCAATCTCAAGTAGAAGTGCTGTTAATTTTATTGACCACGAACAATTCAATACTTCAGATTTATTAAATAAACAACGATTAATTTTTGAAGCATTTAACGACGGTTCACAAATTGCTTTTTTAAAAACATCAGAAATTGATAAATTTAACGCTGACTTTATAGAAATCTACAACAAATCACTCAATCTTAGTGATAAACAAATAAAAGCTGCTAGCGATAAAGCAAAGAAAGATGGGTTATTTATAAAAGACTCAACTATTGATTTCTCAGACCATGGTGAAAATGGATTAGTTTTTATGAATCCTAAATCCGGATGCGAAATAGCATTCGATGTTAATTCAGCCTTTCCACTACCTAACAATCCATTCTACAATGATGCAGAAAGTGAAGAACACGTTTTACATGTACTAATCAATGAGAATTTATCAAAAGAACTTGCTCTTTTCTGCATCGAACATTGTAAAAACAATCTTCCATTTTTTAAAGAAAATCCAGGAAAAGCATATTTAGAAGAGATTGATTTTTTACTAAGATTTTGGAAAAAGTCTAACTACCATACGCAACCATCGATCACTTATACTGGCACGAAAAATAAATAAAAAGGCATTCGAATTTAACTCGAAAATTTCGGATAACTAGAAAAAATCGATATTTACCCGTTGTATGGGGTTTGGAATTTGGTGAAATGAAAATGGCTTACAAATAGTTGCAAGCCTTTCCAGTTGATAAACCCATCATTGATAACTAATAAATCCAAAAGGTCTCTCGATTCGCCTTCTTTCACTTTCGTATACTCAAGTCTTAACTCGATGTAGAACCGAAATACAACTACAAATACTATGTTAGATTTAAAATTTTACTAAGGAATAATAAAAATGAATCAATTACAAATCACTTATAATTGTCATTTATAAATTATAACTATCTAGTCTTTTACGCATCGAATTGACATCCCCATTCTTTTATAATCAAATGACCAATCAATTTTACCAGAATCAAATTTTACATAACGATATCTAGCATCAGGGCCATTTTGTTCGGTTGCTGTCCACCAATACCCTCTGTTTTTCAACCAATAAAAGTCTCCATCAGAAGTTCTTAAACCTCCAGGCAAAGCTGTAAATAAAGAAGAGTTACTCCCATCAATATTTGGCGTTTCCCAATTAGAAATTCCTGCTTCTTTTAATTTACCACCAGCAACTTCTTCACCTCCTAAATAATTTACTAAGTCTGTCCAATCAACATCTCTTGAAACGTGCCAACCTGTAGGACAAACATTTTTAGAATTAACATCATTTGCACCTATTACAGACCAGTTGTACAAAGCACCATATTTTGCATTACTAATATTGTTATCGTAATAACATCTTGCAGGAACACCAGCATTTAGCCAGGCTGATTTATCAATTGCCTGTGGAATAGGTGTCCCATCATTAAATTTCGTAGCCTTTAGATTTTCTGCCATCCATCTTTGATTACCGATATAAACGGTTTTGTATACATTTCCATCTACATCCGTAATGTTTTCTCCAGCTTTTATATCTGTTTGATTTACATCTTCAACATCAATACTAAACGAACAACTTACTGAACCAATACTCACTTTGAAGTTAGCTTTACCAGATGTAGTAGGTGTACCGGAGATAACATACACTAACTGACCATCCCCATTACTTAACACCCCTGACTCAAGCTTGGCAGTTAATCCAAGCACTCCTGTAGAACCAATAGTCTGTAATGAGAATGATTTTCCATTTCCCAATGTATAATCAAGCATGACAGTTACAGAACTTGCTGACACATCTTTTTTCAGGGTACCAATCACTAATGCCGAGGAACAATCAATCGAATAAACCGATGCACTAATTGATGTTTTGGATGTGGTATCGGAATTATTATTATTATTAGTTGTCGGGGTTGTTGTTTCCTTTTTACACGAAAACAAAGCGCTTGTCAAAGCAAAGGCAAAAAATAGTTTTTTCATTAAATTAATTTTTAAACATGTAAATATAAGTACCTTCTGTTAGATTTAAAATTTTACAGAGAAATAATAAAAACGAATAAATTAGAAATAACTCATAAATTATCATTCAATTAGTCTTTTAGACATCTTACCGAAAACCCATCTTTCTTATTATCATCGTTCTTACTAGTAGCAATGCCATTATTATAGGACAGGATGCGACTCAAAGCGGAGAAAGGATATTTAGACTCTGAAGAACTCCACCAATTACCGTATAAGCCTATAAATTGGTAATGTCCATCACTGTAACGGTAACCACCCGGTAGTCCAGTAAACAATGATGTATTCGTTGCGTCTGTATTTGGATTTTTCCAATTTGTCGAGTCTACTTGTTTCATTTTACCCCCTGCAACATTAGAACCTCCTAAATAGTCTACTAAAACCGTCCATTCAGCATCTGTTGGTACATGCCATCCTGTTGGACAAACATTTTTATTGCCATTCGTTTCATAGTTAACAGCATACCAATTATACAATTTACCAAATTTTGCATAATTGGCTGAATCATTATTATAATAAGCCCAAGCTCCCGTTGTTAATTGTGACCAGTTTGTATAGTCTGTTACGTTTGGAATCTGAGTTCCATCGTTGTATTTGGATGTTTTCAAGTTCTCCGCCATCCATGTTTGCGCCCCGATTGTTACTGTTTTATAGGAGTTTCCATCTACATCTGTGATGTTTGGGCCTAATTTACCAATAAATTGATTAGACGTTTTTGTGGTATCAGTAGTATTATTTCCTGAATTGTTTGGAGTTGAAGCTTCTTTTTTACAAGCAAACAAAGCACTTAATAAAGCGAAAGTAAAAGTAAGTTTTTTCATTTTATACAATTAATAATCATACAAATATAAAATAATCATCTCGATAAAATTAAATTTTCAACCATAGAAAACCTTGAAAATTTAAAAAATAAATATTGTTTTATTCTTAATCATACCACACAAAAGCGTATCTTTGTTATACAAAATGTATAATACAAAATGTATAATACAAAATGTATATTAAAAACACTGCAGTTATGAGTACTGAATTTGCTAAAAACCCTTTTATAATCAACAATTATCAAGGGAAAGAATACTTTTGTGACCGCGAACACAACGTAGAATCATTAATAAACAACATCCAAAACGAATTAAATACTACATTAATTTCAATAAGAAGAATCGGAAAAACAGGATTAATTAAGCAAATTTTCACTATTATTGAAGAAAAATTCAACTATCCATGTCTATTTATAGACTTATTTGCCTCACAAAATTTAAATGATTTCACCAATCAACTCGCCAATGAAATTGCACGCAAATTCCCTGAAAAAAACTCCGCGGGAAAACGTTTTCTTAAAGGAATCAAGCAATTACGCCCTGTAATTCAATTTGACGCTCTCACAGGGGAACCCGCTATTTCATTTGATGCCATCCAACAAAATGAAATCCCAAAAACGATTCAGCAATTATTGTCCTTTTTAGAACAACAAACCACTCCTATCATCATCGCATTTGATGAATTTCAACAAATCAACGAATACCCTGAAAAAAATACAGAAGCCATATTACGAACCATCATCCAAGACGTAAAAAATCTACGGTTTATATTTAGCGGAAGTAAAAAACACATTTTGACCGAAATATTTGGAAACAGTAAACGACCTTTTTATGCAAGTACGCACATCGAATATTTAGATTTCATCCCTGAAGAGAAATACAAAGCTTTTATTATACACCACTTTGAAAAAAACAACCGGAAAATAACCGAAGAAGACGTCGATTTCATTTTAACTTGGACAAACCGTCACACCTACTTTGTTCAGATGGTTTGCAACCGAGTTTTTGCTTCTGGAAAAAGAAAAATTAGCCGTTCAGACATTTTAATGCAATGTGACAAAATCCTCAAAGACCAAGAAGTATTTTTTTACCAGTACCGAAATTTACTCTCTCAACAACAATGGAGTGTGTTAAAAGCCATCTCAAAAGAAGAAAAGCTTTACCAATATACCGGAAAAGAATTTTTAGCCAAATATAAATTCACGAACGCTTCAGCTGTAAAACGATGTGTGGATGCACTACTTGAAAAAGAAATGATCTATCAAGAAAACGATGAGCATGGAACATTCATACGAACTTACGATGTCTTTTTACAAAAATGGTTTTTAAATAAATAAACATGAAGTTTCTTCCCTATTTTATCCAAAAAACAAATTTTTCAACAATACATAAAATGGCTTGTAAAATTATTAGCAATTGACAAACCATAGTAAATTATTCATAAACAATGAGTTAATACTACGGATTCTGAATATTTTTTTTCGTTTTTTCGATATACTCATAAATAAAAGGAATATGAAACCATACTCCTTTAAAATCATGAATAAGACAACCTTTAAAACTGTTGAATTAATTGGTAATATTCAATGCTTTTCTTAATCTTAAAAAACGGAAGTTCTGTCATCAACTCCTTTACTTGGTTTTCATCCACATTTTTAAAAACTAATACCGCTCCATTTTTTTCATTTCTTAGGTACAAATGTTCCAATATCCCTTCTTCTTTCCATTGTGCAACAATTGCTTGTTCTTCCTTTAGAATCTCTTGAAAATTACTTGGAAGATTTTCAAGATCAATGGTTAAAATAACTTCAACTCTATTCATTTTTTTTATATATTATTTATTGATATTCAAAACTATAACTATTACAAGACCGTTTCAAAAGTTATTAATCGAGGCGGATTAAAAATTTTACACCGCAGTTTACTCGTGTAAATGAGGATGTTAATTTTTTGATTCAACGATGAGTAAGGGGTTTTGCAACGGTCTTATTTTTCTCTTATTTGATTTCCACTGTGTTTATTCGGCTAAAAAAGGATAATCTACATACCCCTTCTCAGTTCCTCCATACATTGACGCAGCATCCAATTCATTGAAGGG
>CALPOI020000179.1 GCA_943325145.2 Candidatus Planktophila lacus
AAAGGGAATATTAGTTTTAAACGAAGGGTTATATTCTTTAAATAATTCAACTTTGAGCTGGGTTTCAGAAGATCAATCATTAGTTGAAGAAGATTTTTTCTTTCAAAAAACAGGCCGTTTATTGGGGGATACAGGAAATGATTTGTTACGATATGGTTCAAAAATTTATGTAGTAATGAATGTTTCATGTACCATTGAAGTGCTAGATGCAACTTCAGGAGATCATTTACAGCAACTATCAATGGTGACTTCTAATCGACCTAAGCAACCTCGTAAAATAGTTGGGTATGGTGGAAATGTTTTTGTAAGTTGTTTTGATGGGTACGTTGATGTGATTGACACGACTAATTTTAAAGTGATTAAAAGAATAAAAGTAGGGGGAAATCCTGATGCCTTGCATTGTGTAGGAGATAAATTATATGTTTCTAATTCAGGTGGACTTAATTTCCCAAACTACGATTCAACACTTTCTGTCATACATCTGAATTTATTGAGAGAAACACATAAAATTGTAGTTGGAGCAAATCCAGGTAAAATTGTATCAAGCGAAGACGGAAAGAGTATTTATGTGATTGTGAGAGGAGATTATGGTAAGCGACCTTCTCGATTAAAAGGAATTAATGTTTCAACGGATGAAATTTTCTTTGAATCCACTTTTGAAGTGCAGGACATAGCGCAATTCCATAATGGTATTTTACTTTATCAGTCAAATAAAAATTCGATTCAATTATTCAATACAACCATGAATCAAATTGAAAATAAAACAGTTATTTCTAATCTTCCAGTACAAACATTTTATGGCATGAAATATCTGAAAAACAGAAAAGAAATTTGTGTGTTTGATGCGAATTCGTATACAAATAGAGGTTTTCTCCATTTTTACTCACTTGATGGAGTTTACAAGAATAAATACAATGTTGGATTGAATCCGAGTAATTTGATAGAGTTTGAATGACAAAACGAAAACAACTGCAAATTCGTTGTTTGGAAATACTTTTAGATTTTGCAGTTGTTTAGTTTTCGATTTAGAATCTTATTTTTGAAAAAAGGAAGGATTTGCTTCCTCCATTGATTCTACGTATTTTTTGATGTTTTGCTCATCAGCCATGTTTAAGATCATCAATCTATTCTCTGCTTCAATAATGATATGGTCATTCAATCCTTCAATTAAAGCAATTTTATCATTTGGAATGTTTACGATGCAGTTGCTAGAATTAATCATATGAACATGATTGCCAATAACAGCATTTCCGTTGTAATCTTTTTCGAGGTGGGTATATAAACTACTCCATGTACCTAAGTCTGACCAATCAAAATTAGCCAATACAACATCTACATTTTTAGCGTTTTCCATTATTGCAAAGTCGATAGAAATGTCTTCGCAAACCTCAAAACAATGGTTCACTTTTTCTTGTTCCATTGCAGTATTGTAAAAATTATTCGATGGCGAGAATAATTGGTAAAGTTCTGGTGTGAATTTGTGTATTGCATCTAAAATCGTACTTGCATTCCAAATGAATATACCTGAATTCCAATAATAATTTCCTGCTTTTAAAAAGATTTCTGCAACTTCTTTGTTAGGCTTTTCTCTAAAGTGTTTTACCTCCTTTACTTTACCCCCAATGATATCTTCATCTTCTTCAAATTCGATATAACCGTATCCAGTATCAGGTCTACTAGGTTTGATCCCTAATGTTACTAAACGATCGTTTGTTTGTGCTTGTTCAATAGCAATTTGAACGATACTTGTAAATTTTTCTTCTTTTAGAATTAAATGGTCAGAAGGAGCGATGACCAAGGTTGCTTTTGGATTGATGTCAAAAATTTTCGCTGCTGCATATGTAATACATGGGGCCGTGTTTTTACGCTTTGGTTCTGTTAAAATTCTGCTTCTATCCATCAATGGAAGTTGTTCCTGAATGAGACCTAAGTAGGATTCATTGGTAACCACAAAGATATTTTCAATAGGTGCTATGTTAGAAAGTCTTTCAAACGTCATTTGAAGTAACGATTTACCGATACCTAAAACATCTAAAAATTGTTTCGGTTTTTCAGGAGTAGACATAGGCCAGAATCGACTTCCGATTCCACCAGCCATTATTACACAATAGTTGTTTTTCATTCGATTGTAATTAAAGTAACTTCAGCTAATGCATGAATAAGATAAATTTTATTGGAATTTAATGCTTTGCAAATAAAGCGTTTCCTTCGAATTTCTCCTTTCACATACATTTGATTATTCAATACAAAAGTAGCATTTTCCGGGATGTTTTCAAGTAATGAAACCGATTGATGGCGGTCATCGTATTTTTTTAACACACGGTAGAGTGGAAGGTCGTTGCAGGAGGATGCTTTTGTGTTAATTAACGAATTTACTAACGCAACTTCTATGTCTTTCGGTAATTTATTGGAGTTAATAACAGGTATTAGTAATTGTTGGTATTGCTTTACCCATTCTTTTCCATGCGGTGCAACTTGACTCTTATAAAGTAAAAATGTTTTCAGATGTGCTATTTCATGCAGTGAAGTAATGAGAAAAGAGTAAGGATTTAAATCGTTATTAATTGTAATTTGGTGGGATTTACCGTTATTCAATGGTCGGTAATCACCTAGTTTTGTAGCACGAGGTTTTACTATTTTGAATCGAATTGAATGTTCTACGATGAATTGTGCAATTAACTTTTCGAATTCATCAGGCAAATAGCGTTTTAGTTGTGCTGATAGTTTTTCTATTATTGTAGTTTTATCGGTCATATTCCAAAGAAATAAACAAGTATTTGCTATGATTTTATGGTAAGTTGTCAATAAAATTAATATAATATTTAATTTAGCGCATTATGTTGACGATTGTTTCAAATATTGGTAAGTACATGTTGATGATGTGGGAGGTTTTTTCTAAACCTCAACGATTGTCTATTTTTTGGAAACGATTTATCGAGGAAGTGAATATTATTGGAGTAAGTTCATTTCCAATTGTAATGTTGATGTCGGTATTTATGGGAGGTGTGATTGCACTTCAAACAGCTTCTAATATGGATGTCCCTTTATTGCCTGAGTATACCATTGGGTACATTACAAGACAAAGTACAATATTAGAATTTTCTCCTACAATTATTTCCTTGATTTTAGCGGGGAAAATAGGATCAAGTGTTTCTTCCGAAATAGGAATGATGCGAGTTACGGAACAAATTGATGCACTTGAAATTATGGGCGTGAATTCATTGAATTATCTTATTTTCCCGAAGATAATGGCAGCAGTTTTTTTCTTTCCTATCATAATAATTTTCTCCATGTTATTAAGTATGTTAGGAGGGTGGCTTTCTTTAGTGTCCACGGGATTATCTTCAAGTGAGTCCTATATTTATGGATTAAGGTCTTTTTTTCGTGTTTATTCTGTTTATTATGCTTTGTCAAAAACTGTAGTGTTTGGATTTTTAATTATTTCTGTTTCTTCTTTTTATGGATATTATGCCAAAGGAGGAGCTATTGATGTGGGTAGGTCTTCTACGAAAGCGGTTGTGTATAGTAGTATTTCAATTTTAGTAGCAAATTTTTTAATTACTCAAATGTTTTTATTGTAATGATTGAAATTATTGGAGTTAATAAATCATTTGGCGAACATGCTGTTCTGCAAAATATCAATGCCTTATTTGATAAAGGGAAAGTTAATTTGATTATTGGTGCTTCTGGTGGTGGTAAATCGGTGTTGTCAAAATGTATTGTAGGGTTACATGAAGTTGATAATGGTCAGATTTTATTTGATGGCAAAGATGTTTGTCAAATGAATGAATTGGAACGCAGAGAGCTTCGGAAAAAAATTGGAATGTTGTTTCAAGGTGGTGCGCTTTTTGATTCAATGACCGTTGAAAATAATATTATGTTTCCATTGCGTATGTTTACAGGTATGCGTAAACCTGAAATGAGAGACAAAGTAAATTTCTGTCTAGAACGAGTTAATCTAGCAGGTAAGGGGCATTTGTATCCCTCAGAATGTAGTGGGGGAATGAAAAAAAGGGTAGCGATCGCAAGAGCGATTGTTATGAATCCAGAGTATTTGTTTTGTGATGAGCCAAATTCAGGGTTGGATCCAAAGACTTCTATATTAATTGATAATTTAATTCAAGAAATCACTTACGAGTTCAATACAACGACGATTGTTATTACACACGATATGAATAGTGTGATTGAGATTGGAGATACAATCAATTTTATGTTTGAAGGTAAAAATTGGTGGCAGGGGAATAAAAATGAAATCGTTCAGACAGAAAACCCACAAGTGGTTGATTTTGTGTATGCTTCTAAGTTCATGAAGCAAATTAAAGAGAAGTTAAAATAACGACGTATATCCTAAGTGGATGACTCCATCTTTGATTAATACTGGATTATTCATTTGTCTCCCCAATGCATAGGTCAAATTAAAAAGTCCGATTTCTGTAGCGAAACTGATACCTCCACCAAAACTCGATGGGTGATCGTAAGTTGACGTAGCGAGTTTGTTTTCATACCAGCTTTGATCGTAAAACAGGAATAAGTATGCATTGTTTTCTAATAGGTAACGGTATTCAATTGTTGATGTGTTGCGCTTGTTTGCACTCATATCTTGCTCTTTAAACCCTCTTTGTGTTGTTAGGCCTCCAAAACGTAATAGTTCGTTTGTAACAAAGAATGGCTGTATCAATACCTCGTTCTGAGCACTGATTTTTAGTATGTTGCGTTGACTCAACGGGAGGTAAGTTTCTAGTCCGAATTGAAGCTTGTAAGATGTTGTAGTTCCTTCTGAATTCTTTCTTAATCCGGCAGCAAGATCTATTTTGAATTTGTATCCTTTAGTTGGGGTAATTATTTGATCTAATTTTTGATGGCTAATTGATACACCATAATAATTTATTAATATATTTTTTTCTGTGTTTTGTGAATTGGATCCAAGTTTGTTCGAGTTATAGTTGTTGTAGTATGTTTTCAAAATCAAACCGTTTTGTGTGAGGTATTGAAGATTGTATTTTTGACTTACTTCAATAAACGATGAGTCCTTTTTAAATAAATTAAACTCAGTTTCTATTCCAATGGGAGATCTAAACAGAAATGGAAAATTGATTAGACCTTTAAGCTGTTGAGTTTTTTGAGGAAGTGATTTCCAATTAAATTCAATCGTTTCTAATTTTTTTAGTTTGTGATACAATTTTAAATCGATATCTCCTGTTATGTTATAAGTGCC
>CALPOI020000180.1 GCA_943325145.2 Candidatus Planktophila lacus
ACTATTGTTACGCAACAAAATTTGCAGATGTTAAGTTATCGGAACTAGCGGTAGGAATCGGCCCGTTTGTAGTTGGACCAGCAGTAGAACGCAAAATTGGATTATCTGCAATGAGTCAACTCGCAATCAATGCAACTGAATGGAGAAGTGCTCAATGGGCTTATAAACAAGGGTTGTACGCAGAAATATTTGACACAATCGAAGAAATGGACCAAGAAATCAACAAACTAGCTTTAAAGTTGGCTAAATCTAATCCACAAGCTATGGAAATGCTAAAAAAAGTATTTTGGCAAGGAACAGAAAACTGGGACGAATTATTAATTGAACGTGCAGGGATGAGCGGTGAATTAGTACTCTCTGAATTTACAATTAACGCCATCAACGCATTCAAAAAAAATTAATTCCATTTCAAATCCTTTGAAAAAATGAATTATTTTAAAAATCAGTTGTTAATAAAAATAAGAAGTTATACCTTTGCAGACCCATATTGGGGATATTGTCTTATTTAATTATTAATTATTGTGGATACATTAAGTTACAAAACCGTTTCTGCTAACAAGCAAACTGCTGATAAAAAGTGGTTGTTAGTGGACGCTGAAGGCCAAACTGTAGGTCGTTTAGCAAGTAAGGTGGCGAAGTTAATCCGTGGAAAACACAAACCTAACTTCACTCCTCACGCTGATTGCGGAGATAACGTTATCGTTATCAATGCAGAGAAAGTATCTTTTTCAGGTACTAAATTGGTAGATAAAGAATATGTACGTTACACTGGATACCCAGGTGGACAACGTTCTTTAACTGCACAAGAGGTGTTGCAAAAACATCCTGAAAGATTGATTGAAAAAGCAGTAAAAGGTATGTTACCTAAAAATACGCTTGGACGTCAATTGTTTACAAATTTAAAAGTGTATGTTGGACCTTCTCACAAAAATGAAGCTCAACAACCACAGGTTATTAATCTTGATTCATTCAAATAGTAAGTATGGAAATTATCAATACACTAGGTAGAAGAAAAACTTCTGTTGCACGTGTTTACCTTACTAAAGGAACAGGTAAAGTTACTGTTAACAAAAAAGATGTTGCTGAATTTTTTCCAGTAGCGTTATTACAAGTTAAAATTCAACAACCATTCGTATTAACTGAAACGAAAGATCAGTACGACGTAACTGTAAATGTTACAGGTGGAGGAATCAACGGACAAGCAGAAGCAATTCGATTGGGTATTTCAAGAGCATTGGTAAAAGTTTCTGAAGACTTTAAACCAGTTTTAAAAGCGGATGGTTTAATGACGCGTGACCCAAGAATGGTTGAACGTAAAAAACCAGGACAACCGAAAGCTCGTAAGAAATTCCAGTTCTCTAAACGTTAAAATTATATTTTATTTTGGCGGTTGTTTAGTATCCAAGTTTTTGAGTAAATGCTATATGCTCCCTCAATCACTGATTACTAAAGGAACGTAAACAATTAAAAAAGAAAAAATGTCAAAAGTAACTTTTCAAGAATTATTAGACGCAGGTGTTCATTTCGGACACCAAAAAAGAAAGTGGAATCCAGCAATGGCACCATACATCTTCGATGAGAAGAAAGGTATCCACATTATCGATCTTAATAAGACAATAGCTCATCTTGACCAAGCATGTGCTGCAATGACTCAAATTGCAAAATCTGGGAAAAAAGTGTTATTCGTAGCTACGAAAAAACAAGCGAAAGAAATTGTATCTGAAAGAGTTAAAGCTGTTAACATGCCTTTCGTAACTGAAAGATGGTCTGGAGGTATGTTGACCAACTTCCAAACTACTCGTAAATCAATTCGTAAAATGTCTACGATTGATAAAATGAAAACGGATGGAACATGGGAAACACTTTCTAAAAGAGAACGTCTATTCAAAACTCGTCAGCGTGAAAAACTAGAGAAAAACTTTGGTTCTATTGCTGATATGTCTCGTCAACCAGCTGCAATTTTCTTGGTAGACATTTTAAAAGAACACATTGCTTTACAAGAAGCAAAAAGATTGAATATACCTGTATTCGCATTAGTGGATACTAATACAAATCCGAATTTAGTTGATTTCCCTATCCCAGCGAACGACGATGCTACAAAATCAATCTCTATCATTTTAGACGCGATTTGTGATTCTATTCGTACAGGTTTAGAAGATCGTAAAAATTCGAAAGATAAAGCAGACAAAGCTGAAGCAGAAGCTGCAACAACGACAACAGAAGAAACAAACGAACAATAAAATTAAACTTTATGGCAATTACAGCAGCAGAAGTAAATAAACTTCGTCTACAAACCGGAGCAGGTATGATGGACTGTAAAAACGCATTGGTTGAATCAAATGGTGACTTCGAACAAGCGATTGATATTTTACGTAAAAAAGGGCAAAAAATTGCTGCTAAACGTGGAGATAACGACGCTAAAGAAGGTTTAACTATTGCTCAAGTTTCAGCTTCAGGAAATGAAGGTGCGATTTTATTATTAAATTGTGAAACTGACTTCGTAGCAAAAAATGAATCTTTCGTTGCTTTTGTTCAATCTATCGTTGATATCGCGGTTAATAATCCAGTAAATACAGCTGAAGAGTTAAAAGCGTTAAAATACGATGATAAATTGACTGTTGAAGAAAAAATCACAGAACAAATTGGTGTAATCGGTGAAAAATTAGATTTATCTAAATTCACTCGTATTTCAGCTCCAAAAGTGGTTGCTTACAATCACCCAGGTAACCAAGTTGCGACATTAGTAGGTTTGACTTCAGGTTCTGAAGTTGCTGAAGATTCAGGAAAACAAGTTGCAATGCAAGTTGCTGCAATGAACCCAATTGCTTTAGATAAAAGCGGTGTTGATCAAGATACAATCAACCGTGAATTAGAAATTGCAAAAGATTTGGCTGTTCAAGAAGGAAAACCAGCTGAAATGGCTGAAAAAATTGCTCAAGGTCGTCTTAATAAATTTTTCCAAGAAAACACTTTATTAAGCCAACCATTTGTAAGAGATAACAAATTAACTGTTGAAGAATTTTTAAACTCTAGTGAAAAAGGATTAACAGTAAATGCTTTTACAAGATTTGCTTTAAGATAATATAAATTATCTCACATAAATGAAGGGTTGAACAGTTGTTCAACCCTTTTTCTTTTCTATGAAATCAAAATAAATTTTAAAATATTTATCTATCTTTGCAGTGTAAAAAATGTCCTATGAAATACAAACGCATATTATTGAAATTAAGTGGTGAATCCCTGATGGGAAGCAAACAATTTGGAATTGACAATAAACAAATTACCACCTACGCTAAGCAAATTAAAGAAATTTGTGATTTAGGAGTTCAAGTTGCAATAGTAATTGGAGGAGGAAACATTTTTAGAGGTGTTCAAGCAGAAGAAGGAGGAATGGACCGTACCCACGGAGATTATATGGGAATGCTCGCTACAATGATCAATAGTATGGCGCTTCAATCCGCCTTGGAATCCGTTGGATGTAAAACTCGTTTACAATCAGCGATTGAAATGAGAGAAATAGCGGAACCATTCGTACGAAGAAGAGCAGTATCTCATTTAGAAAAAGGTCGAATCGTAATTTTTGGTGCAGGTACTGGAAATCCTTACTTTACAACTGATTCTGCAGCTTCTTTACGAGCTATTGAAATAGATGCAGATGTAATATTGAAAGGAACACGTGTAGACGGAATTTATACAGCAGATCCACTAAAAGATCCAAATGCAATTAAATTCGATCAGATATCATACGATGAAGTTTACGAAAAAGGGTTAAAAATTATGGATTTAACTGCCTTTACACTTTGTAAAGAAAATAATCTTCCAATCATTGTCTTTGACATGGATACACCTGGTACTTTACGTAAAATCATGGAAGGTGAACAACTAGGGACAATTGTAAATAGTGAATTGGCCTCTTTATAAATAATAAGAACGTATTGAAAATATAAAATCATGGTAGAAGAAATTAACGAAGTCTATACAGATTTAACAAACTCAAACACAAAAACTTTAGCTCACTTAGATTACGAGCTTCAAAAAATCAGAGCTGGTAAAGCAACGCCA
This sequence comes from Candidatus Planktophila lacus, assembly GCA_943325145.2. Classification (GTDB taxonomy): domain Bacteria; phylum Bacteroidota; class Bacteroidia; order Flavobacteriales_D; family Crocinitomicaceae; genus CANHVK01. Next base: position 4,063 of record CALPOI020000180.1, read on the forward strand.
TCAATGCTTCAGACTGTAATGGTTGACTATTACGGTGCTCCTACTCCAATTTCTCAAGTTGCAAATGTAGCGGCGATCGATGCAAGAACATTGACAGTTCAACCATGGGAAAGAACATTGCTTCCAGAAATATCTAAAGGTATCATTAATTCCAATTTAGGTTTTGCTCCTCAAAATAATGGTGAACAAATCATTATCACTATTCCTCCGTTAACCGAAGAACGAAGAAAAGAAATGGTTAAAAAATCAAAAGCAGAGGGAGAACACGCTAAAGTAGGTATTCGAAACAACAGAAAAGATGCTTTAGACATGGTTAAAATGCTGAAATCTGATGGTTTATCTGAAGACTTAGCAAAAGATGCGGAAGCGAAAGTTCAATCTATCACAAACAATGCTATTACAAAGGTAGATGAGATATTAGCAGTTAAAGAAAAAGATATTATGACAGTATAATTTACTAAATAAGATATAAACAATTCAAAAAGAGCCTTAGAGCTCTTTTTTTTTGACTAGAAATTCGTTAGAAGAATAACTCTTCCCTTCTTAAGACTATTGCAAAAGTTTTAAATCGAGACGGATTAAAAATTAACACTGGCTCGAATAATTATCAGAATTACTCTTGTAAATGAGGATGTTAAACTATTAATTCAACGATGAGTTAGGGATGTTACATTATCTTTCCACTACAAGTCGATGCGTAAAATAAGTTCCTTCAGATGTTTCAACTTGCAGTAAATAGACACCATTCACCAAGTTCAATGGGGAACTTGTTCGTGTAGGAGTCACATCTAATTGTTCCAAAATTTCACCTGTAAGTGCCATAATTCTTACTTTACATTCAAAATAATCTGGTACTTTAAAATACAGAATATTATTAGCTGGATTTGGAAAAACTGAAAAATTATCTAATTGTATTTTAGAATTGCCTAAAAGTTGTATAGAGAAACAATCTGTGGTATCCTTACAAATACGAGAAGTGACTACAGCAGAGTAAAAGCCTGATTTTAATGGGATAAACTTATTGTCATACAATGTTCCTAAGGGTAATGAATCATTTAAACAATTAATCCATCCTACAGTTTCATCACTTGTTAAAACTATCAAAGTGTCTTTATCCTGTAAAATTTGCGATGAAAATTTACCTTCAATTTG
>CALPOI020000181.1 GCA_943325145.2 Candidatus Planktophila lacus
ACAACTTTTTCAGAAATTACAATCGCATCCTCAAAGTTATATCCTTTCCAAGGCATGAAGGCAACTTTAAGATTTTGTCCAAGTGCTAATTCACCTTGTTGCGTTGCATAACCTTCACAAAGTACTTGACCACGTTCTACTCTATCTCCTTTTTTAACAATAGGTTTTAAGTTGATGGTTGTACTTTGATTCGTTTTTTGGAATTTAGTAAGTGCATAGTGTTTTGTTTCACTGTCAAAACTTACTAACTTATCGTCTTCATTCCAATCGTATTTAATTACGATTTCGTTTGCATCCACATATTCAACTACTCCATTTCCTTCAGCGTTAATTAATACACGTGAATCACGCGCTACTAAACGCTCAATTCCTGTACCAACAATCGGAGAATTTGGTTTCAACAATGGAACTGCTTGACGTTGCATGTTTGATCCCATCAATGCACGGTTGGCATCATCGTGTTCCAAGAATGGAATTGAAGATGCAGCAATCGAAGCAATTTGGTTAGCACCAACATCAATTAAGTGAATATCATTTGGAGTAACTACAGGGAAATCACCTTCAAATCTTGCTTTAACAACAGCTGACATGAAATTTCCTTCCTTGTCAACATCTGCATTTGCTTGCGCAATCATTTTAGCATCTTCCTCTTCTGCAGTCAAGTAAATCGGCTGTGTTGCAACATCTACTTTACCATTAGATACATTTCTATACGGTGTTTCAATAAAACCTAATTTATTCACTTTTGCATACACACACAACGAAGAAATCAAACCAATGTTTGGTCCCTCTGGTGTTTCAATTGTACACAAACGACCATAGTGAGTGTAGTGAACGTCACGTACCTCGAAACCAGCACGTTCTCTAGATAAACCACCAGGTCCTAGTGCAGATAAACGACGTTTGTGTGTTACTTCAGACAATGGGTTTGTTTGATCCATAAATTGAGACAACTGATTTGTTCCAAAAAATGAATTAATAACTGAAGATAATGTTTTAGCGTTGATAAGGTCAATTGGAGTAAAGACTTCGTTGTCTCTTACGTTCATTCTTTCACGAATTGTACGAGCCATTCTTGCTAAACCAACACCAAATTGTGCATATAATTGTTCACCAACCGTTCTAACACGACGATTGGACAAGTGATCGATATCATCCACATCTGCTTTTGAGTTAATCAACTCAATTAGATATTTAATAATCGAAATAATATCATTTTTAGTCAATACACGAGATTCCTCAGTATCTTCTAATTGTAATTTCTTATTTAATCTGAAACGACCTACTTCACCTAAATCATAACGTGTATCCGAGAAAAATAATTTTTCAAATACATTTTTCGCTGTTTCATAATCTGGTGGTTCAGCATTTCTTAATTGTCTATAGATATGCTCTACTGCTTCTTTTTCAGAATTCGAAGTATCCTTTTGAAGTGTATTGTAAATGATAGTAAAATCAGCAGAATTTACATCTTCTTTATGAAGAATGATTGTTTTCACACCTGAATCAATAATTTGATCAATAAAATGATCTTCAATAATTGTTTCACGATCTAAAATAACTTCATTTCTTTCAATAGAAACTACTTCACCTGTATCTTCATCTACGAAATCTTCGATCCATGTTTTTAAAACACGTGCAGCAAGTTTTCTACCTACATACTTTTTCAATGTTGATTTACTAACTTTAACTTCATCAGCAAGATCAAAAATTTCTAGAATATCTTTATCTGCTTCATATCCGATTGCACGAAACAAAGTTGTTACAGGTAACTTTTTCTTACGATCAATGTATGCATACATTACATTATTAATGTCTGTTGCAAACTCAATCCAAGACCCTTTGAAAGGAATAACACGCGCTGAATACAATTTAGTACCATTCGCATGTCGACTTTGACCAAAAAACACACCTGGAGATCTATGTAACTGAGATACAATAACACGCTCAGCACCATTAATCACAAATGAACCTTTAGGGGTCATGTATGGGATTGTTCCCAAATACACATCTTGCACGATAGTTTCAAAATCCTCGTGCTCAGGATCTGTACAATATAATTTTAGTTTAGCCTTAAGTGGAACACTGTAAGTCAAACCTCTATCGATACATTCCTCAATGGTGTATCTAGGTGGATCAATAAAATAATCTAAGAACTCCAAAACGAACTGATTTCTTGTATCAGTTATTGGAAAATTCTCGGAAAAAACTTTAAATAAGCCTTCACTATTTCTGTTTTCAGGAGTTGTTTCTAATTGAAAAAATTCCTGGAAGGATTTTAACTGAATATCCAAGAAATCAGGATACTCAACTGGATTTTTGCTAGAAGCAAAATTGATTCTTGTCGATATATTGTTTGATGTTGCCAAGGCTAAAAGAATTAGTTGAAAAAATTGGACTTTTATGCACTTAAATATAAAAATAGGAATAGGCACAAGCTATAAAGCAGTGCCTTTCCTATATAAAAAAGTAGTACTATTATTTCACTTCAACTTCAGCACCAGCTTCTTCTAAAGCTTTCTTAAGTGCTTCAGCTTCGTCTTTAGAGATACCCTCTTTCAATGTAGAAGGAGCTCCATCAACTAAGTCTTTAGACTCTTTCAAACCGTTACCAGTAAGTTCTTTTACTAATTTAACTACTGCTAACTTGTTAGCTCCACCAGCTTTCAAGATTACATCGAACTCAGTTTTTTCTTCTGCAGCTTCACCAGCTCCAGCTCCTCCACCAGCTACCATTACAGCAGCTGCAGCAGCAGGCTCAATTCCATATTCATCTTTCAAGATTGCAGCAAGTTCATTTACTTCTTTTACTGTCAAGTTTACTAGCGTTTCCGCGATTTGCTTTAAATCAGCCATTTTAATTATAATTTAAAAAAATTAAACAATTTATTAATACTTATGCTCTTTCTTCGAGCGTTTTTAGGATACCTGCAATTTTACCACCTTGGCCTTTAAGAGCAGATACAACATTCTTAGCAGGACTTTGAAGTAGACCAACAATGTCACCGATAAGTTCATTTTTACTCTTAAGATTTGCCAATGCTTCTAATTGATTATCCCCGATAAAGACAGCTTCTTCTATGAATGCGCCCTTCAATACCGGTCTATCACTTTTCTTACGAAACTCTTGGATAATTTTCGCAGGAACATTTCCTACTTCTGCAAATAAAATTGAAGTTGGTCCAGCCAATACCTCTTTTAATTGTCCGTAATCAATTCCTTCAACGCGTTCCATTGCTTTTTCAAGCAAAGTGTTTTTAACTACTTTCAATTTGATGTTTGATTGAAAGCATTTTCTGCGTAAATTATTGATTACCTCAACAGTCATCGTAGATGTATCAGCAAGGTAAAAAATACCCGCTTCTCTCAGCTCTGCAGTTAAATCTTCTATGTACTTAGCTTTTTCTTCTTTAGTCATAATTAGTAAGTTTTTAAGCTAACACAGATTTAGCATCAATTTGAACACTTGGGCTCATTGTAGAACTTAAATATACACTTTTGATATACGTTCCTTTAGCAGCAGAAGGTTTCAATTTATTCAATGCACTAATAAGTTCTGCAGCATTTTCTTTCAACATGTTTCCTTCGAAACTTGCTTTTCCAATACTTGCATGGATATTACCAAACTTATCAACTTTGAAGTCAATTTTACCAGCTTTTACCTCTTGTACCGCTTTACCAACTTCCATAGTTACAGTTCCAGTTTTTGGATTTGGCATCAAACTTCTAGGTCCTAGAATTCTACCCAATGCTCCAACTTTACCCATAACAGATGGCATAGTGATAATTACGTCCACATCAGTCCAACCTCCTTTGATTTTTTCGATGTAATCATCTAAACCAACAAAATCAGCACCTGCTGCTGTTGCTTCAGCTTCTTTGTCTGGAGTACACAATACCAATACACGAACATCTTTACCTGTTCCATGCGGCAAAGCAACAGTACCACGTACCATTTGATTTGCTTTTCTTGGATCTACTCCTAAACGTACACTGATATCAACAGAAGCATCAAATTTTGTTGTAGTGATGCCTTTAACTAAATCACATGCTTCAACTAAGGTATATGCTTTAACTAAATCATATTTAGCTAAAACTTCTTTTCTTTTTTTAGAAATTCTTCCCATGTCTTAACATTATTTAGTCGCTGGTGCTTCACCACCTTTGACAGTTACACCCATACTTCTTGCCGTACCTGCAACCATACTCATCGCAACATCAACTGTAAAACAGTTCATGTCAGGCATTTTGTCTTCTGCAATTGCTCTAACTTGATCCCAAGTCATTGAACCAACTTTAGTTTTGTTTGGCATTGCCGAACCTTTCTTAAGTTTTGCAGCTTCCATAATTTGTATTGCTGCTGGAGGCGTTTTGATTACGAAATCAAAAGATTTATCACTGTAAACAGTGATAACACATGGTAACACTTTTCCTGGCTTGTCCTGCGTTCTAGCATTGTATTGCTTGCAGAACTCCATAATGTTGACCCCTTTCGCACCAAGTGCGGGACCAACTGGAGGAGCCGGATTAGCTGCACCACCTTTGATCTGTAATTTGATCAATGCTGCTACTTCTTTAGCCATTTAGATATAAATTATGTAGTTAAACGTGAACTCTTAAAGGGAAGCTTTAATCAATAGGTTCACTCCTACGGTTAATATACGATTTTAAACTTCTTTTTCAACTTGCATGTAACTTAATTCAAGTAAATTTTTTCTTCCGAAAATTTTCACCATCACTTTAAGTTTTTTCTTCTCTTCGTTGATCTCATCAATAGTTCCAGAGAAATTGTTGAAAGGTCCATCAATTACTTTAACAGGTTCTCCAATAACAAATGGAATTTTCATTTCTTCTTCAGTTTCAGATAACTCATCCACTTTCCCTAAAATTCGATTCACTTCTGCCAAACGCATTGGTACTGGATCTCCTCCTTTCTCTGTTCCTAAGAAACCGATTACATTTGGAATTCCTTTAATAACGTGTTCGACCTCACCTACCAATGATGCCTCAATAAGAACATATCCTGGTAAATAAGATTTCTCTTTACTTATTTTTTTACCATTACGAATTTGAAAAACTTATTCAGTAGGTATCAATACTTGTTCTACAAAATCATTCAATTTGTGACGTGAAATCTCCAGTTCAAGGTAT
>CALPOI020000182.1 GCA_943325145.2 Candidatus Planktophila lacus
ACTTGGTTTTTCTATAGTTTCGGTCGAAAAAAACATAGGATTAGTTTTTCTTGTAAAACGGTAATTTAACAACTTTCGCTTTGATACCTTTGTCTCTTATCGAAATGAAAATTTCAGAATCTACTTTAGAATTGTCAATTGTAACATATCCAAGACCAATGCCTAATTTCAAAGAAGGGGACATCGTTCCAGAAGTAACTTTACCAATCACATTGTTATTTTCATCGTGAATTTCATAATCGTGTCTCGGAATACCTCTCTCAATCATTTCGAAAGCAATCAATTTTCTCGTTACACCATTTTCTTTTTGTTGTTTTAATGTTTCAGCATCGATGAACTCTTTGTTGAATTTAGTAATCCATCCTAAACCAGCTTCAATAGGGGAGGTACTATCATCGATATCGTTTCCATAAAGACAGAATCCCATTTCTAAACGTAATGTATCTCTAGCAGCCAATCCAATAGGTTTGATTCCATAAGGAGCTCCAGCTTCAAAAACTTTGTCCCATAGTTCGTTAACAAAATCATTTTTTACATAAATTTCAAAACCACCTGAACCAGTATAACCAGTAGCTGAGATGATTACATGCTCTACACCTGCAAAAGGTCCAACAACAAAGTGGTAATAAGGAATTTCAGTCAAATTTACAGAAGTCAAAGTTTGCATTGCTTCAGCAGCTTTTGGTCCTTGAATTGCCAATAAGGAATATTCCTCAGAAACATTTTTCATTTCAACACCTAAATCATTGTGAGAAGCAATCCAGTTCCAATCTTTATCAATGTTAGAAGCATTTACAACCAATAAATATTGTTCTTCTTTGATTTTATAGATGATCAAATCATCAACAATTCCACCGTTACCATTTGGCATACAACTGTATTGTGCTTTTCCAATTGTTAGGGTTGATGCATCATTAGAAGTCACCTTCTGAATTAAATTCAATGCGTTCTCTCCTGAAAGTAAAAACTCTCCCATGTGTGAAACATCAAATACTCCAACACCGTTTCTAACTGTTTCATGTTCTACGTTCACTCCTTCGTATTGAACAGGCATGTTGTAACCAGCAAAAGGAACCATTTTTGCTCCTAATGCAATGTGTTTTTCTGTAAGTGCGGTGTTTTTCATTATAAAAAATTAAGTATTAGTACAATAAATTAAAAATCGAATAATATTCAGAAATTAATTTTTTCAAATTTATAAAATATTTATCCCATGATGTCTATTTAATGTGTACAATTAGCAAAATCTTTATTTATTTCGTTGAGAAAGGCTTAATATTCTTGAATTTATTGAGTTTCTTGAAGTATTTTTTCAGTTTTATACTTTATATTTGCAAAATAGAGCGATCAACCTTGATTAAGATGGCTATTTTTAACCCTTTTGTTGGTTTCAAGGTTCCAATAAAATACAATTAATTAAAAGCCTTATGGCAGAAACAAAAATTACAGGGCAGGGATCTGCAGATTTCGATTGGGATGCATTAGCATTGGACGGTTACAACAAAGTTCAACGTGCTGAATTATCTGACAAGTATGAAGCAACATTAAGTTCAATCAACGAAAAAGAAGTTGTTGAAGGTACAGTTGTTGTTTTAACTAAAAGAGAAGCAGTAATCAACGTTGGATACAAATCAGAAGGAGTTGTTCCAGTGAGTGAATTCCGTTACAATCCAGACTTAAAAGTTGGAGATACTGTTGACGTTTACGTTGAGTGTCAAGAAGACAAAGCTGGACAGTTGATTATCTCTCATCGTACAGCACGTATGCACAAAGCGTGGATTCGTGTGAATGATGTATTACGTACAGGTGAAATCATTACTGGTTTCGTTAAATGTCGTACTAAAGGAGGTTTAATCGTTGACGTTTTCGGAATCGAAGCTTTCTTACCTGGTTCACAAATTGACGTTAAACCTATTCGTGATTACGATGTTTACGTTGGTAAAAACATGGAATTTAAAGTTGTTAAAATCAATCAAGAATTCCGTAATGTTGTTGTATCTCACAAAGCGCTTATTGAAGCTGAGTTAGAAGAACAAAAGAAAACAATTATTTCTGGTCTTGAAAAAGGTCAAGTATTGGAAGGAACTGTTAAAAACATCACTTCTTACGGTGTATTCATCGATTTAGGAGGTGTTGATGGATTAATTCACATCACTGATTTATCTTGGGGTCGTGTAAATCACCCTGAAGAAATCGTTGAGTTGGATCAAAAATTAAACGTTGTAATTCTTGATTTTGATGATGATAAAAAACGTATCGCATTAGGATTGAAACAATTACAAGCTCACCCTTGGGATGCATTAGACACTAATTTACAAGTTGGAGACAAAGTTTCTGGTAAAGTAGTAGTAATGGCTGATTACGGTGCTTTCGTTGAAATCGCTGCAGGTGTTGAAGGTTTAATTCACGTATCTGAAATGAGTTGGTCTCAACATTTACGTTCTGCTCAAGATTTTATGTCTGTTGGTGATACTGTTGAGGCAGTAGTATTGACTTTAGACAGAGAAGAAAGAAAAATGTCTTTAGGGATCAAACAATTAATGCCAGATCCTTGGGCTGCGATTGAATCTAAATACACTGTAGGTTCTAAACATACTGCGAAAGTGAGAAATTTCACAAACTTCGGTGTGTTTGTTGAATTAGAAGAAGGTGTTGATGGTTTAATCCATATTTCTGATTTATCTTGGCAAAAGAAAATCAAACATCCATCTGAATTCTGCAAAGTAGGAGAAGAAATGCAAGTGGTTGTTTTAGAAATTGATCGTGATAACAGAAGAATTTCTTTGGGTCACAAACAATTAGAAGAAAACCCATGGGATGTTTTTGAAACTATCTTCGGAGAAGGTTCAGTTCACCAAGGTACTATCATTGAAACGAAAGACAAATCTGGAATCGTTGCTTTACCTTATGGAGTAGAAGGAATTTGTCCTGCGAAACATTTGAAAAAAGAAGATGGAAACAATGCGAAAATTGACGAAACGTTAGATTTCAAAGTAATTGAATTCAACAAAGACTCTAAGAAAATCGTTGTTTCTCACACACGTACTTTTGAAGAAGGAGAAGACCGCGCTACTGCAGCTTCTACAGCTAAGAAAACTACAGGTGGTGGATCTTCAACTGCTCAACAAGTGAAAGCAATCAACCAAAATTCAGAGAAATCTACTTTGGGTGATTTAGATGCACTTTCTGCATTGAAAGACAAAATGGACGGTAAATAATCGTTTTCATTGAAACATAAAAAGAGGGTGGTCGAGAAATCGATTCACCCTTTTTTCATGCTCATAACATTGATCTCAAATTTACTTTCCTTGAATTGATTTCCAAGTTTCAAAGAGTTTATCTTGTGCAGGTCGATTGGATTCTACTACTTCTAAAGGTTCACATTCATTCATTGTTTCAAAACATTCTCTAGGAAGTTGTTGATACAGTTCTGTTCCTTTTGTTTTCCAAGCTAGCATTTCATCGGAAACTGATTTAATCACTTTCGCAGGATTACCTACCAATAATGAACGCTCAGGAACAGTTGTTTTTGCAGCAACAAAACTCAATGCACCTACAATACAATTACCTTCGATGATGACTTCATCCATAATTACACTATTCATTCCAATCAAACAATTTTCACCAATTGTACCACCGTGGATAATGGCTCCATGCCCAATGTGAGCCCCTTTTTTCAACAATGTTGTTGTTCCTGGAAACATATGAATGGTACAGTTTTCTTGAATATTACAACCATCTTCAACGATAATCTTTCCCCAGTCACCTCTAATTACAGCATGTGGTCCCACATAAACATTTTCACCGATATGAACGTTACCAATGACCGTTGCTTGTGGATGAATAAAACTAGAAGGTTTAATTATAGGAACAAAACCTTTAAAAGAATAACAAGCCATCTGAAATAAATTTATGTTTTTTTGGTTAAATATAAATATAAGATAACTGAATATGTTGTATTTTAGACAGCATATTAAAAATTAAAGTTGGTTATGAGAAAAAATTGCTTGATCATTTTTTTTGTCACACTTTTAACATCAAGTTCTTGGGCACAGTTAACACTTGGGGGAGGTCTGCATTCTGCTGCTGCATTTGGAGATCAAGTTTACCCAGGAATGCATTTGTTAGGTGAATATTTTCAAGACAATGAATCCTCCATGTATGCAAAAGTTGGATTGACATTTTCAAGAAATTTAGCGGATATTCAATATACCAATCTTACACCAATAGATTTAACCCAACCGAGCGGTTCAACGGGAGTTACTTTTAATTACACAACAATAGAATTAGGAAAAAGAGCTTATTTCTCTAAAGATCCAGAATATGGATTAGCGCTTTTTGGTGGTACTAACATGACACTATCTTTTAACAGAATAGCTTTAGCTGAATATGACAAAACTCGTTATACAGCTACCAATGCAATTTCAGGAAGCGTAATGGGGTTTGCATTAGGATTAAACGGGGGGATACAGAACACATCTTATTTTGGCACCATTTATTTTGATACAGGATTGAGCTATATACTTATGGCTTTACCAAGTAATGCTGTGGCTGGTGAAATTCTTCAGTCAGGAGCATACAAGCAATTGTACTTCGTATTTAATGTTGGTTTTAAACGGAATTTATTTCTTTAAAAACTTTATTTATTTGTTTTAGAAAAGTTTTTTTCTAAAATGACAATAAGGCGTACCACCATTTTTTTCGTAATATTTCTGATGATACGTTTCTGCTGGCCAAAATTTAGTCGCTGGCACTAACTCAGTAGCGATTTTCAACCCTTTTCCTTCAAGAAGTTGAATTAATTTTTGACTGATTTCTTTTTGTGTTTCACTGGTGTAAAATATTTTTGATAAATATTGTTCTCCAATATCGTTTCCTTGTCCGTTCGTTTGGGTTGGATTGTGTATTTCAAAAAATAACTTAGCCAAATGTTCAAAATTAGTAACGGATGGATCAAACTCTACCCTCAATACTTCGATATGTCCAGTAGTATGGTTACATACCTCACGATAAGTTGGATTTTCTTTGTGTCCACCTGTGTAACCAACTTCAGTTTTTGTTACACCTTTTTCATTTTGAAAATAATA